>CALWWS010000190.1 GCA_944385305.1 uncultured Oscillospiraceae bacterium
CGCCCCGTCGTCGGTGACGAACCCCTCCCCGTGCTGATAGGGGTTCATGGTGCCCGGATCCACGTTCAGGCGGGTGAGACCGGCGGCGATCTTGTCCTCCTGGCCCTTGGTCTTGGGGACGATGGCCATGGAGTAGTTGGGCTCGGGGTACTTGATCCCCTCCAGCTTGACCACCTTGCGGGGATCGCACAGGGTGTCCCCCGTCTTGACCTTATCCATCTTGCCGATGGCGCCGATATCACCGCAGGTGATCTCCTTGACCTCGGTGTTCTTCTTGCCCTTCATGGTGTACAGCCTGCCAAGCTTCTCCGTGGTGCCGGTGGTGGCGTCCACCATCTGCAGGTCAGGGGTGAGGGAGCCGGAGAACACCTTCACAAAGGAGAACTTCCCGTACTGGTCGGACACAGTCTTGAACACAAAGGCGCAGGGGGCGGCCTGAGCGGAGACGATAAACTCCACAGGCTCACCATTCTCGTCCTCGCCCACCTGCAGGGGGGCCTCACCAGGGTTGGGCAGCAGGTTGACAATGGCGTTGAGCAGCTGCTGGTTGCCCAGGCCGGTCGTGGCACTGCCGCACAGCACAGGCACCAGGGACAGCTCCCGCACGCCCGCCTTCAGGCCGGTGAGCATCTCGGCATAGGTAAAGTCCTCGCCGGCGAAGTACTTGTCCATGAATTCCTCGCTGGTCTCGGCCACCGACTCCTTCAGAGCATCGTACAGCTCCTCCACCACAGACACCTTATCCTCCGGCAGGGGGATCTCCACCGTCTTGCCGTTTTCCACCGTGTAGGCGTTCTTATGGAGTACATCCACAATGCCGGTGACCTTCTTGCCCTCATCCCAGATGGGGATGATAAGGGGGGCCACCGCCTTGCCGAACTTCTCCCGCAGGGCGTTGAACACCCCGTTGAAGTCGCCGTTCTCCTCGTCCAGCTTGGAGATGTAGATAATACGGGGCAGCTTGGTGGCCGCCAGGCGCTTCCACGCCCGCTCGGCGCCCACGGTGAGCCCATCCTTGGCGGAGCAGACGATGACGGCGCCCTCGGACACCCGCAGGGCCTGCATGGCCTCGCCGGAGAAATCAAAGTAGCCCGGGCAGTCCAGCAGGTTGATCTTGCAGCCGTTATATTCCACAGGAGCCACCGCCATGGAGATGGAGATCTGGCGCTTGACCTCCTCGGGATCATAATCACACACGGTGTTGCCGTCGGCGATCTTACCCTGCCGCTCGGTCCCGCCGGTCATATACAGCAAGCTCTCCACCAGGGAGGTCTTTCCGTTCCCGCCGTGCCCCATCAGGCAGACATTGCGGATATTTTGTACTGAGTAGCTCATGGTGTGGTCCTCTCCTTTACCTGTTGTAGTGGCACAGCCGGCCGGAAAACGGCTGTCTTGGGTATTATACACCAAACTCACCCCCCTTGACAACCGAAATTTTAGAAAAAACGGTAACACCTGAGCCAGTTGCCCCGGTGTTACCGTTCTCTCATATAAAACTTCATGCGCTCAGGGCGCGCCACGAAAACAAGCAGAAGCCGGAGCGCATGAAGTTTCGCGCATGTGGGCCGCCCCCGGCCCACGCGCTGAAATCTCATGCCGTGCCGCCAAAGGCGGCACATGGCAATTTTGCTATGCTTTTGCATAGCAAAAACTGCACCTGCCTGACAGCAGGTGCAGTGGCAGATCAGTGCTCCACAGGCACATCTTCCGCGTGCTTCTCCCCCGACGCGGAAAAATATTCCCTCACCGTCTGCGCATCTACCATGACCTGGGCCCGCAGGGCAGCCAGATCGGCGAATTTCTCCTCTCCGCGCAGGTGCGTGTACAATTCCCTGCGCACCGTCTTGCCGTAAAGGTCCCCCTCAAAGTCCAGCAGGAACCCCTCCACACTCAGCTGGTCCCCGTCGTCCACCGTAGGACGTACCCCCACATTGGTCACTGTGGGATAGATCTCCCCATCCACATACACCAGGGTGGCGTACACCCCATGGGCGGGCACCACGCCCCCGTCGGGGATGCGCAGGTTGATGGTGGGAAAGCCCAGGGTGGAACCCAGCTTTTTCCCGTGGGCCACCGTATCCGACAGGGTGTGGGGATGGCCCAGGAACTGCGCCGCCCGCTCCATCTCCCCCTGGGCCACCAGAGTGCGGATGTAGGTGGAGGAGACCGTGATGCCATCCATGGTCACGGGGGGGATGATATCGCACCCGATCCCCAGCTCCCGGCATAGCTGCGCCAGGCGGAAGGGATTGCCCTGCCCCTGGTAGCCGAAGTGGAAATCGTGTCCCGCCACCAGGTGCACCGCCCCATGGCGCTTGACCAGATAGTCCGCCACAAACTCCCGCCAGCCCATGCGCATCATCTCCCGGTCAAACCGGGCGATGATGATCTCCTGAATGCCGTACAGCCGGCGCATCAGGTCGGCCCGCTCATTGGGACTGGAGAGCAGGGGCGCACCCCGCCCCAGAATAATGGCCTCCGGGTGGGGATCATAGGTCAGGGCTGCAGGGATTGCGCCCAGGGCGGGGGCCCGCTCGGTCACCCGGCGCAGCAGGGTGGCGTGCCCCAGATGTACCCCGTCGAAAAAGCCCAGGGCGATCACTCGTTTTGTTGCTTCCATCAAGACACCTCAAAAAAACTTTTGATGGTTTTCATCTCGCCGCTCTCACAGCGGCCCAGCAGCAGAAAGTTCCCCTCCGGGTCGTACACCCGGTAGGTCCCCTCCTCTCCCTGCCAGGGAAAGGGGTTGCCGTTTCTCGCCTTGAACAGGGCACGGCCCCCGATGGACACGGCCGGGCAGTGAGAAAAGCAGCTGTCCACCGGCAGGAGCAGTTTTTCCGCCTCTCCCCGCTGGGCCGCCTGGACCAGTGTCTCCAGGGAGATGGTCTCCCGCTGTGTATAGCCTCCGGCCATGGTCCGGCGCAGAGAGGACAGCACCCCGCCACAGCCCAGGGCCTGCCCCATATCGTGGCAGAGGGTACGTACGTAGGTCCCCTTGGAGCAGCATATCCGCAATACAAAATCACAGGGGCTCTCCATCTCCAGCAGCTCCAGGCTGTAAATGGTCACCGGG
>CALWWS010000191.1 GCA_944385305.1 uncultured Oscillospiraceae bacterium
GCACGCCGGGCTCCTCCCCCATGATGCGGCAGGCGTTGTAGAACCGGTGGAAGTCGCCCGAGAGCTGGAGGAGATAGCGGTTGATGTGGGAGGGGTCGTAGTCCCGGGCGGCCAGGTGGATCACCTCGGGCAGCTGGGAGAGAGTCTTCACCAGGGCCTTCTCCTCCCCGGTGGTCAGCACCCCGGCGTCCACCGTCCCGGCCGCAGGCACGGGGAAGCCCTCCTGCGCCAGCCGGGCGGTGAGGGAGCAGATGCGGGCGTGGGCATACTGCACGTAGTACACCGGGTTCTCGCTGTCCTCCCGCACGGCCAGGTCCAGATCGAAGTCCAGGGGGCTGGTGGAGGCGCGGGAGTTGAAGAAGTAGCGGGCGGCGTCCACCGAGATCTCGTCCAGCAGGTCGTGCAGGGCGATGGCCTTGCCCGAGCGCTTGGACATGCGCACCGGCTTGCCGTCCTGGAGCAGGTTGACCAGCTGCATGAGCACCACCACCAGCCGGTGGGAGCCGTCCAGTCCCAGTCCGTCCAGGGCGGCCTGGAGGCGGGCCACATGGCCGTGGTGGTCGGCCCCCCAGATGTTGATCACCTTGTCAAAGCCCCGCTTCTCCAGCTTGTCCCGGTGGTAGGCGATGTCGGCGGCGAAGTAGGTGTAAAAGCCGTTGGCCCGGCGCAGCACGTCGTCCTTCAGATCCAGCTTATCCACCTGCTCCTGGCTCTTGCCCTCGGCCAGGTACTTTTCCTTGAGCAGGCCGGTGGTGTTCAGCCACAGGGCCCCGTCCTTCTCGTAGGTCCAGCCCTTCCCGGTGAGCAGCTCCACCGTCTGGGCCACGTAGCCGCTGTTGTGGAGGGTGGACTCCAAGAACCACTGGTCGTACTCGATGTGGTAGCGGCGCAGATCGTCCTGCATGCGGGGGATGTTCACGCTCAGGCCGAACTGGGCCAGCATCTCCCGCCGCTCCTCCTCGCCCCGCTGGGCCCAGTCGGGGCCGTGCTTGTCCAGGAAGGCCCGGGCCAGCTCCTTGATGTCCTCCCCGTGGTAGCCGTCCTCGGGGAAGGGCACGTTCTCCTCCCCCAGCACCAGCTGGAGGTAGCGGGCGTCAATGGACATGGCGAACTTGTGGATCTGGTTGCCCGCGTCGTTGACGTAGAACTCCCGCCACACCTGGAAGCCGTCCCGCTCCAGCACGCTGGCCAGGGAGTCGCCCAGCACGCCCCCCCGGGCGTTGCCGATGTGCATGGGGCCGGTGGGGTTGGCGGAGACAAACTCCACCATCACCCGCTGCCCCGCCCCCTCGGTCCCCTGACCGTAGGCGGGGCCCTCGGCCTCGATAACCTGGAGCACCTGGCCGTACCACTTGGCCCCCAGGAAGAAGTTTAAAAAGCCGGGCCCGGCGATCTCCGCCTTCTCAAAATAGGTGCCCTCCAGCTCCAGGTTGTCCAAAACGGCCTGGGCGATGTCCCGGGGCTTGCGCCCCATGGCCTTGGCCCCCGCCATGGCAAAGGAGGAGGCGAAGTCCCCGTGGGCGGGGTCCTTGGGCACATCCACCTTGGCGGACACAGTGACGCCGCCGGGCAGCAGTCCGGCGGCGGCCGCCTTCTCATAGGCGGCCTGGGTGAGGGCGGACACCTGCTGCCGGGCCGCCTGCATCATGTTGGACATTCTTCCAACCCCTCTTCCTCTATAAAGTGGTTACTGCCTGATGGGGAGCTTCTTCTCCCGCACCTGGATGCGGAACAGGTTCTGTCCCGCCACCGCGTGGTCAATCTCAATGGCGTAGTCGATCCCGATGTTGCCCCCGGCCAGGCCCAGGTCGCTGTGCATGCGCCGGGTATTTACCCCCACCGAGAGGGCGCCGTAGGGCGTCTCGTACATGGACAGGTGCCGCCGTCCCTCCTCAAAGACCATCTGGGAGTTGAACTCCCCGATGCGCAGCAGGGTGATGCGGTTCTTCTCAATCTGGAAGGTGGTCAGGGTGCCCTCCAGGCCGGTGAGCTCGCTCTCCTGATAGCTCAGGGTGTATCCCGCCTGGCCGTCCTCCTCCAGGCGCCCCTCGGTGACCAGCTCAATGGTCTCCTCCCCGGCGTCCTCAAAGGACTGCTTGCCCTGTATGGAAATGATCACGTTGTTCTCCATGTCTGCTTCCCTCGTGTCGGCAAAATTGCAAATCGAGTTATTATACACGTCCCCGGGCGGAATGTAAAGGGGGATTCCCCCTTAATATTGGCTGATATCCACCTGCTCCACCGCCTGCTCCACGTCCCAGCCCAGGAAGATGGAGGCCAGGCGGGAGAAGTCCTCCGCCTGGTCGCTGACATAGCAGCGGCACTGCCCCTCCCGCTCCCGGGCGGCCAGGGCCTTCTGCTCTCCCAGCATGGCGCCCACCGCCCGGGCGCTCTCCGCCCCCACGTTCACCAGGGTGACCGACGGGCCCATGTAGGCGGCAATGACCCGCTCCAGCAGGGGGTAGTGGGTGCACCCCAGCACCAGGGTGTCCACCCCCGCCTCCTTCAGGGGGGCCAGGTACTCCGCCGCCACCGTCTCGATCACCACGGCCCCGGGCTGAAAGCGTCAGTTCTCCACCAGGGGCACAAAGTGGGGGCAGGCCCGGGCCAGCACCCGGGCGGCGGGATTCTCCGCGGCGATCT
>CALWWS010000192.1 GCA_944385305.1 uncultured Oscillospiraceae bacterium
TGAAAAGCCCCGCCAGCGCCCCCATGGTGTTCTGCTTTGCCATGTTCCTGGTCAACGACCTCTACGGCTTTGTGAGCTGGCGCAGGATGGAGAAGCGGCAGGGCGCCGCCGTGGAGAAGGCGGCGTAGACCCTTTCGCACACATACAAAACGCCCGCCGGGCCTCATGGCCCGGCGGGCGTTTGCTGTGTCTGCTTACTTCACAAAGCGCTGGCAGAAGTTGGTCAGAATCTAGGCCGCCTCCGCCCGGGTGGCGGTGCCGCTGAGATCCAGCAGTTTGCCCCTCTTGCCGGAGAGCACCCCGTTGCCCACCGCCCACTCCAGAGCGGTCTTGGACCAGGCGGACACCTTCACGCTGTCGGCAAAGGTGGTGAGATCCCCCTTGTCCACCGAGATGTACTCCTTGTGCTGGGCGTAGCGGTACAGGATGGCCGCCACCTGCTCCCGGGTGATGTTGTTCATGGGGCCGAAGGTGCCGTCCCCGTAGCCGGTGACAATGCTCTGGGCCCCCGCCCAGTTCACCGCGCTGGCGTACCAGGCCCCGGCGGGCACGTCGTTGAAGGCGGACAGAGTGCCCGAGGGGGCCCCCTCCAGGTTGTAGAGCACCTGGGCGATCATGGCCCGGGTGAGGTTGGTGTTGGGGGCGAAGAGAGTGTCGCTGGTGCCGTTCATCATCCCCTCGTTATACACAAAGGAGACGGCGTTGTAGTACCAGGCGTTCTGGGCCACGTCGGTGAAGGGCAGGCCGGAGGCGTTCCCCTGGCCACCCTCGGCCTGGAACACGGCGGTGACGGTGGCCGCCCCCCAGGGCATGGTGAAGGAATACTGGGTGTTGCTCTTCTTGGTCAGCTCCACATTCTCCCCGTTGGGGCCGGTGACCTTGAGGGAGGAGAGCACATAGCCGAAGTCGGGCTTGGCGGTGACGTTGATGAGCACGTACTTCTCCGCCTCGGTCTGGCTGAGGGTGACGGTGCCCCCCGCGTTGGCGGAGACAGTGATGGGGTAGGTGAAGGTCTGGCCGTTGGAGGCCAGCGCCCCGGCGGGCAGCAGGGCCAGGATCAGGCACAGGGCCAGCAGGGCGGCGGTGATGCGTTTTTTCATGGCAGGTTCTCCTCTCGTTGTTTTTTTTCCTTTCTGACACACAGCGCTTTGCTGTTTTGCACGGGTTATGCCTGGCCGGCGCCTGCCTCCTCGTTGATGCGCAGCATGGTCACGACAGACTGTTCGATGGTGTAGGTGCCGGACGCGTCAAAGGCGTCCGCGCCGGTGCCCGTCATAATGCCCGCCTGGTAAACCTTGCTTACGCTGTCATAGGCCCAGCCGGAGATGGCGTCGGTGAAGGGCAGGCTCCCGGCGGGGGAGAGGGGGCGGCCCAGCGCCTCGCTGAGCCGGGCCAGTATGGCGGCCGCCTGCTCCCGGGTGATGGGGTCGCCGGGGCCTATCTCCACATCGGCCCGGCTCTCTGCGGTGTTGTAGCCGGTGAGGATGCCCAGGTTATAGGCCTTGGCGATGGGGAAGCCGCCGATGCTGTCGGCAAACACGGTGTCCTTTGCCTCAAAGTCGATGGGGACGGTCTTGCCGGTGATGGTCTCGTAGACGTGGACGGCCAGGGTCGCGAACTCCCACCGGGTGATGGGCTGGGTGTAGTCGTCTTTCAGGCCGTTTTTGGGGATCAGGCCCTGGTTGGCCGCCTCCTGGATCTCCTCCCCGGCCCAGTCGCTGAAGGTGACCTCCGGATCCAGGGGGGACAGGCGGGAGAAGGCGCCGGTATCGCCGTCGATGGTGCAGAAAATGGGGGTGGAGACATAGGTGTAGTACCAGACCACCCGGTCCCCGTCGTAGATGGGCTGGCAGTCGGACAGGGCGGCGGGGGCGGTCTGCACGTCGCCCACCGGCTGGCCGGTGCCGTCCAGGAAGACGTAGCCCACCCGGCGGATCTGCTCGTAATCGCCGTACTCGTCCTGGGCCAGGATGTTCCACACCACCAGGAAGCGGTCGTCAGAGATCTTGACCAGGGAGGGGTTGCCGGCGGTGAAGTCCCCCCCCTCGGGGTACTGGGTGATCTGGAAGGTCTCAAGATTTCCTTTTAAGTTGAAGTTCTCCTTGTCCACGGCCTTGATCACCACGTTGCGCACTGTGTGATCCTCCACCATGCCGGTCTGGGGGATGGTGCTCAGGGAGACCAGGTAGTGGCTACCGGACTCGGCCAGGCCGCCCAGGGAGGCGCCGGTGTAGTTGTAGTGCTTGCGGCTTTCCACAAAGCCCATGATCCCCTGCTTCTCCACGCTGCCTGTGAAGGTGTCCTGCCCGGCGGGCTGGTCATAGCGGATCAGGACGGCGCTGCGGGGGTTGCCGTCCCCGTGGTCCAGGGTGACGATATGGCCGCTGCTGTCGATCAGGATGAACTGGTTGAAGGAGTGGCTCACGGCGGCGGTGCCGGACAGGCGCTGATCCGTAATGGTCATATCGGACTGGCGTACCGAGAAGAGCATGCTGATCTGGTGATGCAGGCCGTTGGAG
>CALWWS010000193.1 GCA_944385305.1 uncultured Oscillospiraceae bacterium
CGGGAGTTTTGCAGAGTCGGACGGCTTAGGCCCCGTCGCGGAGGGCGCGGAGCGTGACAACTCCGGAGGAAAGGGGCCCGCCGGAGGCATGACAAGAAAGCGATCTTCTGCCAAGGCAACGTGGAAGAGGCACAGGCCCCCCGGTTCGGCACCGCCTCCGGCATGACAAGAAAGCGATCTTCCTCCAGGGTAACGTGGAAGATGCTCCGGGCCCGGCGGGTTGTGATGGAATGTTAGGCATATCCTGTGCTACCATATATACAGAAAAAAAGGACAGGGCGCGCCCCCGGCCGGGGGGCGCGCCTTTGCGCCGGGGAGGGGCGAAGAGGACTTGGCGGGCAGAAAAACGGCCGGAAAGGTGGCCGGAAAAACCGAGGTGCTGGAGTACCTCACCGCCGTGGTGCGGGGAGACTGCCCCGGCGGCGGCGAGGGGGGCGGCAAACCCCCCGACGGCAAGGACAGGCTGCGGGCCGCCGAGCTGCTGGGCAGGCACCTGGGCCTGTTCGCCGAGCGGGGAGACGGACAGGCCGGAAGGGTGACCATTGTGGACGATGTGGGCCATGACAAGGATCTCTGAGTGCATCGCCCCACCCTTCCGCCCCGTCCACGCCGCCGTGCGGGAGGGCGCCTACACCCACTTCTGGCTCCCCGGCGGGAGAGGGTCGGGCAAGTCCTCCTTCGTGGGCATCGAGCTGCCCCTGTGCCTCATGCGGGACGCACAGGCGGGCAGGCGCACCCACGCCGTGGCCCTGCGCCGCTTCGGGGTCACCCTGCGGGAGTCGGTCTTCGCCCAGCTCCAGTGGGGCATTGAGCGGCTGGGGGCGGCGGAGTTCTGGAGCGCCAGCCTCTCCCCCCTCGCCCTCACCTACCTGCCCACGGGACAGAAGATCCTCTTCCGGGGGGCGGACGACCCGGTAAAGCTCAAGTCCCTCAAGGTGGACGGGGGCTACATCGCCTACGCCTGGTACGAGGAGGTGAGCGAGTTCGAGGGGGAGGAGAAAATCCGCTCCATCAACCAGTCCGTCATGCGGGGGGGCGAGCGCTTCGCCCTCTTCTACACCTTCAACCCGCCCCGGCGGCGGGGGGCCTGGTGCAACCGCCTGGTGGCCGAGGGGCGGGAGGGTACGCTGGTCACCCGCACCGACTACCGGGACATGCCCCCCCAGTGGCTGGGCCAGCCCTTCCTCCTGGAGGCCCGGCGGCTGGAGCGGGCCAGGCCCGAGCTCTACCAGCACGAGTACCTGGGCCTTGCCACCGGCACCGGAGGGGAGGTGTTCCCCAACCTGACCCTGCGGCCCATTCCCGATGAGGAGATCGCCGGGTTTGACCGGATCTGCCGGGGGCTGGACTGGGGCTACGCCGCCGACCCCCTGGCCTACAACCAGTGCCACTACGACGCAAGACGGCGCAGGCTCTACCTCTACCGGGAGCTGCACTCCACCGGGCTGACCAACCGCCGCTGCGCCCAGCTGCTGCGCCCCTGGGTTGGGCCCAGAGACCGGATCGTGTGCGACAGCGCCGAGCCCAAGAGCATCGCCGAGCTGCGCGCCCACGGCCTGCGGGCGGTGGGGGCCAGGAAGGGGCCGGGCAGCGTGGAGTACGGCATCCAGTGGCTCCAGGACCTGGAGGAGATTGTGATTGACCCCGCCCGCTGCCCCCACTCCGCCCGGGAGTTCACCGGCTACGAGCTGGAGCGGGACGGGGCGGGGGAGTTCACCGGCGGCTTCCCCCAGAAGGACGACCACCACATTGACGCGGTGCGCTACGCCTGCGAGGGGCTCATGCTCCCCCCGGCGCTGGACATCCTGCGATAAGGAGATGGAACAAATCATGCCACAGATTACCCAGACCCAGCTGGTGAGCGCCGCCCTGGCCCACGGGGGGGCGGCTCCCATGACCACGGCGGAGATTGTGGGGGAGGAGATCGCCCGCTTTCTCGCCTCCCCCAAGCGCAGGGAGATGGAGCGCGCCCGGGCCTACTACGCCAACCGCTCCGCCGTGCAGGACAAGCCGGACAACCTGCCCGGCCGCTCCAACGCCCGGATTGAGCACCCCATCTACCGCAAGCTGGTGGATCAGAAGGTGCGCTACCTCCTGGCAAGGCCGTGGAGCGTACAGTGCGCCAATCCCGACTACGCCGGGCACCTGAACGCCCTGTTTGACCGGCCCTTCCGCCGCATGCTCCAGACCCTGGGGCGGTGGTGCGTGGGCTGCGGGGTGGCCTGGATGCAGCCCTACATCGACGGGGAGGGACAGCTGCGCTTCCTCCCCGTGCCACCCTGGCAGCTCATCCCCCTGTGGGCCGACGGGGAGCGCACCCGGCTGGACGGGTTTATCCGCTTCTATGACCAGGAGGTCTACCGGGGCAAGGCGCCCGGCCGGATCACCCGGGCGGAGTTCTGGAGCGGGGAGGGGGTGGAGCGCTTCCTTTGCGCCGACGGCAGCGGCCGCTTTGTGCCCGAGGGAGAGCGTGCCCCCCACTTCACCCTGGACGGGCGGGGGTACAACTTCCGCAAGATCCCCCTGGTGTGGCTGCGCTACAACCCCGAGGAGCTGCCCCTGCTGCGCTTTGTGGGGGATCTCATTGACGACTACAACTGGCAGACCAGCGTCACCGCCGACGCCCTGCGGGACGTGGCCAAGTTCGTCTTCGTGCTGCGCAACTACGGCGGGGCCGACCTGGGGGAGTTCATGGAGGATCTCCGCCGCAGCCTGGCGGTGAAGGTGGACGGGGACGGCGGGGTGGACAAGCTCCAGGCCGACCTGGACGTGACCGGGGCATTGGCCTTCCTGGACAAGCAGCGGCGGGATCTCTTCGAGTTCGCCTCCGCCGTGGATGTGCGCGACCCCGACCTGGGCACCGCCTCGGGCACCGCCCTGCACTTCCGGTACATGGACCTGGACGCGGACTGCGCCGACCTGGCCGACGAGCTGCGGGACGCCTTCGCCCGGCTCAAGCCCTTTGCCGACACCTGGCTGGCCGCCCGGGGGGCGGGTGACTTCGCCGGGGAGGAGTTCACCCTGTGCTTCAACACCGATATGCCGGTGAACGAGGGCGAGGTGATCCAGAACCTGAACGCCAGCCGGGAGCTGCTCTCCCGGCGCACCCTGCTGGCCAATCACCCCTGGGTGGAGGATGTGGATAAGGAGCTGGAATTGCTGGAGGCGGAAGGGAAATAAAATTGCGCCAAAAGGCGCTTTTTTTATACCATTTTTGAGTTGGAGAGGAGTGCTGAAGCATGATTGGCGAGGACATTGCCGCCCTGCTGGGGGCGGAGCTGGCCGGACAGGTGGAGCAGGCCCTGGCGGGCCGGGGGGACGGCGGAGGCGACGTGGAGCTGGGCATTGTGAGCGACGGCTCCCACCTGCCCGCCCGGGCGGTGAAGCAGGCCCTGGTGCGGGCCGCCCTGGCCGGACAGGCCCACGACCCGGAGGACGTGCTCCCCCTGCTGGATCTGGACGGCCTGGGCCTGGACGGGGCGGGCAACCTCACCGGGGATCTGGCCGGGATGGTGGAGGGGGTGCGGCGGGAGAAGCCCTACCTCTTCGCCGCCCCCGCCCTGCGGGGGGCCGCCCCCGCACAGCCCGCCGCCCCCGGGGGACAGCCCCCCCTCACCGGCGAGGAGCTGGGCAGGCTGTCCATGGAGGAGTACCGGAGATACCGCAACAGCGCCGGTGGATTTCCTGACGCATGAGCGCGGAGCGTGACATGTGAGCAGCCCCCAAGACAGACAGACCATTAAGTTTACATAAAAAAGGAGAGATGCAGCATGGCAAATACCTTTCTGACCCCTGAGGTGATCGCCCGGGAGGCCCTGGTGGTGCTGGAGAACAACCTGGTGATGGCCAACCTGGTGCACCGGGACTACGCCGACGAGTTCGCCCGGGTGGGCGACACGGTGACCATCCGCCGCCCCGCCCGCTTCAACGCCAAGAACTTCACCGGCTCCATCGTCCGCCAGGACGCGGCCGAGACCGGGGTGAGCGTGAAGATCGACCGCCACCGGGACGTGTCCTTCGACGTGAGCGCCAAGGAGATGACCCTGGACATCCGGGACTTCTCCCAGCAGCTCATCGCTCCCGCCGTGCGGGCCATCGCCCAGGCGGTGGATGAGGATCTGCTCAACGAGGCGGCCAACATCTCCGCCAGCGTCACCGCCACGGAGGATCCCGCCGACCTGGCGGACATCGCCGCCCTCTCCCGCACCCTGGACGTGGCCAAGGCCCCCCTGGACATGCGGCGGCTGGTGCTCCACCCCCCCGACAAGTACCGCTACGCCCTCACCGACAACCTCTCCAAGGTGGCCTACGCCGGGGACGGGGAGACCCTGCGCAACGCACAGCTGGGCCGGATCTACTCCCTGGACACCTACATGGATCAGAACTGCCCCGACTCCCTGGCCGCCCAGAGCGGCACCGCCGCCGCCTTCCAGGTCACCGGCTCGGCGGGGGACACCACCGTGGCCCTCTCCGGCGTGGACGGGGCTTCCGCCACGGTGAAGAAGGGGGACGGCTTCATCCTGGACGGCTACCGCTACCGCTTCACCGAGGACAAGACCGCCTCCTCCGGCGCGGTGGCCGCCGTGGGCATTGACGCCGAGCTGGTGGCCGACTACGACGCGGCCACCGCCTACCCTGTGAACAAGCCCCACTCCCTGGCCTTCCACCGCAACGCCATCGCCCTGGTCACCCGGCCCCTGGCCCTGCCCATGGGCGCGGCCAAGGCCGCCATTGTCAGCCACAACGGCCTGGGTATCCGGGTGGTGTACGGCTACGACCAGGACACCAAGCGGGACACCGTGTCCCTGGACGTGATCTACGGCATCACCACCCTGGATCCCAGCCTGGCGGTCAAGCTGGTGGGCTGAGATGGACAGCGGCGAGAGGCTGGAGCGCCTGCGGGCCCTGCTGGGCCTGGAGGCGGGTGAGCGGGACGATGAGCTGGCCGACGCTCTGCTGGACATGGAGGCGGGAGTGCTGGCCTACCTGAATCTGGATACCCTCCCCGCCGGGCTGGAGCGGGCCCTGGTGCTTATGACCGCCCAGGCCTGGCGGGGGCAGCCCCCCGGCAGCGCCTCCGCCGCCGGGGCGGTGAGCGCCGTCACCCGGGGGGATCTGTCGGTGAGCTTCGCAGGGAGCGCCTCGGACGCGGCCCAGCCCGGGGCGGGGGTCATCCCCGCCGGGTGGACGGGGCTGCTGGACTGCTACCGGAGGCCCCGGCGGTGAGGGCGGCCCTGGAGGGGGCCGCCCCCGCCCTGCGGGAGGCCATGGAGGCCACCTACTTTGACGCCATGGTGCGCCTCACCCCCCGCTACGCCCTCCAGGGGGCGGCCACGGTCACCGGCTGGGAGCGGGGAGGGGAGAGTATCCCCTGCGCCTTCTCCCGCTCCGGGCGGCGGGGCCGCCTGGGCCGGGAGCGCAGCGGCCAGAGCGGCGGGGGCAACCTGCTGGACTACGACGCCCTCATCTTCTGCGCCCCCGAGGCGGAGATTGCCCCCGGCGACCGGGTGGCCCTCGCCCGCCCCGGCGGGGAGGAGCTGATCCTGGAGACGGTGGGCAGGCCGGTGGTCTACCCCACCCACCAGGAGATCGGCGTGCGGGAGCTGAATATTCTGTAAATGAGGCTTGCGAGATGACACAGACGGACATTTTACAGGCCGCGGCGGCCAGGCTGGGCGAGCTGTGGCCCGGCAGGCCGGTGTATGTGGGCCAGGTGCCCCGGGGGGCCCAGGAGGGCTTCATCCTCCGGGCCGGACAGCGGGAGCTGCGCCGGGGCCTGGACAGGCAGCGCACCCGCAGCGTGGAGCTCACCGTGGGCTACTGCCGCCGGGACGGGGACGAGCTGACCTGGAGCGCCTGGCTGGAGGAGATGCTGGAGCGCTTTGACCGGCTGGAGTGGCAGGGCAGGACCCTGCGGGTGGAGCAGGCCCGGGGGAGCGAGGGCCAGGCGGAGGGGTACTGCACCTTCACCTGCCTGGTGCGGCTGCACGACTGGGCGGAGGAAAATCAGACCGGGGAGGTCATGGAGCGGCTGGAGCAGCGGCTCACCCCCCCGGCGGACGACGGAAAGGACGGATGAGTTATGGCATTGGGAGGCGGAAGCTTCACCGGGCAGAACAAGGTGCTGCCCGGGGCGTACATCAACTTTGTGAGCACCGCCGCCTCGGCGGTGATGGGCCAGCGGGGCACCGCCGCCCTGGCCCTGGAGCTGGACTGGGGGCCTGAGGGGGCCCTGTTCACCCTGGAGAGCGGCACGGCGGATTCCCTGGCCCCCAGCCTGCTGGGCTACCAGCTCAGCGACCCGGCGGTGCTGGCGGTGCATGAGGCGGTGAAGCGGGCGGAAAAGCTGCTGCTCTACCGGGTGAACGGAGGCGGCGTGAAGGCCTCCTCCACCGTGGGCGGGCTGGAGGCGGAGGCCCTCTACTCCGGTACCCGGGGCAACAGCCTGCAGGTGGCGGTGCTGGAGGGCGAGGAGGGCATGGTGGAGGTGGTCACCTACCTGGACGGCCAGGCGGTGGACAGCCAGACGGTATCCGCCGCAGGGGGCGGCGGGGCGCTGACGGCCAACGGGTATGTGGCCTTCTCCGGCGGGGAGAGCCTCACCCCCACGGCGGCCACCCCCCTCACCGGCGGCACCAACGGCACCGGGGCAAGCCAGGGCTACACCGACTGGCTGGCCGCCTTGGAGACCGCCTCCTTCCAGACCCTGGGCTACCCCGGGGATGACGAGAGCGTGAAGGAGCAGGTGTGCCGCTTTGTGGATCGGATGCGCCAGGAGGAGGGGAAGAAGATCACCGGCGTGGTCTACAACTACCCCCAGGCGGACAGCATGGGGATCCTCAGCGTGAAAAACGGCGTGGTGCTCTCCGACGGCACCACCGTGCCCGGCGAGACCGCCGTGGCCTGGGTGGCCGGAGCCACCGCCGCCGCCCAGGTCAACGAGAGCCTGACCAACGACGCCTACGACGGGGCGGTGGATGTGGACGTGCGCTACACCAAGAGCCAGTACGAGGCCGCGGTGGAGGGCGGCGAGTTCGTCTTCTACGCCGACGGCTCCGCCGCCCGGGTGCTGTGCGACATCAACACCCTCACCACCTTCGGCGGCGGGGTGAGCCGGGACTGGACCTCCAACCAGGTGGTGCGGGTGATGGACGGCTGGGCCAACGACGTGGCCGCCGCCTTCTCCCAGAGCTACCTGGGCAGGCAGATCAACAGCGCCACCGGCCGGGCCCTGTTCAAGGCCGACCTCATCGCCCTGGCCGCCCAGTACGAGGCCCTGGACGCCATCGGAGAGTTCTCCGCCGACGACATCACCGTGGAGCAGGGGAGCGACAAGGGGGACGTGGTGGTCACCTGCCTGCTCCAGCCCAACGACAGCATGGAGAAATTATATATGACGGTCACAGTCCAGTAAGGAGGAATCGCGCAGATGAATCGCTTGGATGGGGTCAACGCCATCTCCGGCCGGGAGGGGCGGGCCTACGCGAAAATTGACGGCAACAACGAGGAGATGTTCTTCGCCCGGCGCATTGAGGCCGGGGTGGAGAAGACCAAGGCCACGGTAAAGGCGCTGGGCAAGCGCATGGCGGGCCACAAGACCATCGGCGGGGAGGGGAAGGGCACCATGTCCCTCTACTACCTCTCCCCCCTCTTCCGCAGCCTGCTCACCCGGTGGCGGAGCACCGGCCAGGACGTGTTCTTCGACCTGGTCATCGAAAACGACGACATCCAGTCCGCCGCGGGCACCCAGCAGGTGCTCCTCACCGGGGTGAACCTGGACGGCGGGGTGCTGGCCCTGCTGGACGGCACGGCGGACGACCCCCTGGAGGAGGAGGTCAGCTTCACCTTCGAGGACTTCACCGTCATGACCCCCTTCACCAAGTTTTAAGGGGGGCGGGACATGGGTAAGCTGACCGACTTCCTCCTGGAGGACGCGCCCGCCGGGGCGGAGGAGACGCTGGAGGTGGACATCCCCGGCTTCCCCCACCCCTTTTTGGTGCGGGCCATCACCGAGGGGGAGAACAAGGCCCTGCGCCGGGGCTGCCGCCGGGTGAGCGTGGACAAGCTCACCGGCCAGCGGGTGGCCGAGACCGACCAGGACCTCTACAACAACCGCCTGGTGGCCGCCTGCTGCGCCGAGCCCAACTTCAAGGACGCCCAGCTCCAGGCCCGCTACGGCGTGCGGGGGGCGGAGGATCTCATCGACGCCCTGCTCAGGCCCGGGCAGTTTGTGCGGCTGCTGGTGGCGGTGCAGCAGGTCAACGGCTTCTACACCGGCATGGACGAGCTGAGGGACCGGGCAAAAAACTGATCCGGGAGGGCCGGGGAGAGGCGGCATACGCCCACCTGGCCCTCCAGAAGCTGCACATCACGCCGGGGGCGCTCATGGCCCTGCCGGCCAGAGAGCGGGCGTT
>CALWWS010000194.1 GCA_944385305.1 uncultured Oscillospiraceae bacterium
CTGATGCTGGTGGCCGCCAAGGAGGTGGAGGAGTCCATCTGCCGGGTGGCCCAGATGGGCCGCGCCGCGGGCATGCACCTGATTATCGCCACCCAGCGGCCCTCCGCCGATGTGATCACCGGCCTGATGAAGGCCAACATCCCCAGCCGCATTGCCTTCGCGGTGGCCTCCAGCCTGGAGTCCCGGATCATTCTGGATACCACCGGCGCGGAGAAGCTGGTGGGCCGGGGCGATATGCTCTACTTCCCCCTGGGCACCGGCAAGCCCCAGCGGGTGCAGGGCTGCCTCATCTCCGACGAGGAGGTGGCCGCCGTGGTGGGCTTTATCAAGCAGAACAGCGGCTCGGCGGAGTACTCCGACGAGATCATCCAGGAGATCGAGCAGCACGCCGCCGAGAAGGAGAAGGGCTCCAAGGGCGTGGGCGGCTCCGCCCCCGAGGAGGTGGGCGACGAGTACGACGAGCTGCTCCCCGCCGCCATCGAGGTGGTGATGGAGACCGGCATGGCCTCGGTGTCCATGCTCCAGCGGCGGCTGAAGCTGGGCTACTCCCGGGCCGCCCGGCTGGTGGATCAGATGGAGGAGAAGGGGGTCGTGGGCCCCTTCGAGGGCTCCAAGCCCCGCCAGGTGCTCATCACCAAGGAGCAGTGGCAGGAGATGCAGTTCAAACAGGGGATGGTGGGCGCCGCCCCGCCCGAGCCCGTCCCCGACGAACTGGAGTACGAGGGGGACGCCATCCCCCAGAGCCGGGACACGCCCCCATTTGATCTGTAGCTGCGTAGAATACGGCGAGCCGGGTCGCCCTCTCCAGGGCGGCCCGGTGCTTTTTTGCTGAAAAAAGGAGCGTTGCGGTTTGAAAGAGCCTGTCCGGTGAGAGAATAGGTGGAGAACAGCCCCGGCGGCGCCGCGGGCAGAAGGAGGCAGAGCATGGATACAGATAGAAAGGCGCTTTTGCACGCGGGGTGCAGCGCCGTGAGCTGGAGCACCCAGGACGGAAAGAAGCTGTGGGGGAGAAACCTGGACTTTAATCGTATGGCCCGGGGCAGCATGGTGACCTATCTGCCCCGGGGCGGGCGGTACAGCACCTGCCTGACCGAGACAAAGGAGAAACCGTGGGTGGGGGAGGGGACACATACCGCCGCCTATGCCGCCGTGGGTACCGGCCTCTTCCTGGCCCCCGCCGCCCCGGTGCTCTACGAGGGGATCAACGAGAAGGGGCTGATGGGCGGGCAGCTCTACTACCGGCAGTTTGCCCGCTATGAGGAGGTGGTGCGCCCGGACACCAGCCCCATCCAGCCCCCCTTCCTGGTCTGCCACATGCTGTCCCAGTGCGCCACGGTGGAGGAGGTGACGCGCGCGGCTGAGCAGGAATTCACCCTGGTCAACCGCCCCATGCTGGGCACCGTGCCGCCCCTGCACTGGATGTTCAGTGACGCGGCGGGGGAGTGCGTTATTCTGGAGCCGGACGAGGATGGGCTGCGCGTCTACCGCCACACCATAGGGGTGATGACCAACAGCCCGGGCTACGGCTGGCACCGGCTCAACCTGCTCAACTACGCGGGCGTCCGGGACATGGATTACGACGAGGTGGAGGTAGAGGGAGAGCGGCTGAGCCAGTGCTTTTCAGGCAGCGGCGCACAGGGCCTGCCGGGGGACTGGAGCTCCCCCTCCCGCTTTGTGCGCCTGGCCTTTTTGAAGAAGTACGCCGTGAAGGGAGAGAATGAGGGGCAGGGGGTGGTCCGGCTCTTCCGCATGCTCCAGAGCGCTGCCTTCCCCCTGGGGATGGTGAAGGTGAGCCAGCCGGGCCATGTCACCCAGCTGGATCAGGGGGTGGTGCCCTATGACTACACGCTCTACACCGGCGTGATGTGCGCCCAGTCCCTGCGCTACTACTGGACCACCTATGAAAATCCCCGCATCCGCTGCGTGGATCTCAACCACCTCCTCTCTCGGGAGGAGCCGGTCCAGTTTCCTCTGGGGGAGGAGCCGGAATTCCAGTGCCTGACGGAGGGCGCGCTGTAAGCGCAGGCGGGGGTTTGCCCGGCGGGCTGTTGTGGAGATAGCCGGAATTTTTTTGCTCACTGGGCGGAAAACGAATAAAAATACCGATTGTCACGGGAAAGCGCCTGTGGTACTATTTTTTTATTCACATCAGGATTGGAGGAACCACCTGTGGCCATCCACGAAGAGTGTGGCGTGTTCGGCATCTACGATCCAATGGGGGATTGCGCCCGCACCGCCTATTACGGTCTCTACGCCCTGCAGCACCGGGGGCAGGAGGCATGCGGCATTGCAACCATCAACGACCGGGAGCTCTCCTTCCACAAGGATTTGGGCCTTGTGGGGGAGGTGTTCGACGAGAAGACATTGGACGAGCTGGGCGGCACTATGGCAGTGGGCCACGTTCGTTACTCCACCACCGGCGGCGTGCGGCGGGAGAATGCCCAGCCGCTGACCCTGAAGTATGTGAAGGGCACCCTGGCGGTGGCTCACAACGGCAACCTGGTGAACACCGCCCAGCTGCGTACCGCCTTTGAGTACCGGGGGGCCATCTTCCAGACCACCACCGACTCCGAGCTCATCGCCTACGCCATTGCCCAGGAGCGGCTGCGCTGCGCTAGCGCGGAGGAGGCGGTGTGCCAGGCGGTGAAGGGGCTGCGGGGGGCTTACTCCCTCATTGTTATGTCGGCCCGCAAGCTGATTGCCGCCCGGGATCCCTGGGGCTTTCGCCCGCTGTGCATGGGGCGGCGGGGCGAGGCGGTGATCTTCGCCTCGGAGAGCTGCGCCCTGGCCGCCGTGGGGGCGGAGTTTGAGCGGGAGATCGACCCCGGCGAGATTGTGGTGGTGGAGCAGGGGGAGGTGCGCTCCATCCGGGAGAACTGCGCCGCAGCCACCAGCCATATGTGCATCTTCGAGTATATCTACTTTGCCCGGCCCGACTCTGTGATCTGCGGCCAGTCGGTCCACGAGGCACGCCGCAACGCCGGGCGCGCTCTGGCCCGGGAGTTCCCGGTGGAGGCCGACGTGGTCATCGGCGTGCCCGACTCGGGGCTGGACGCCGCCATGGGCTACGCCGAGGAGTCGGGCATCCCCTACGGGGTGGGGCTGGTGAAAAACCGTTATATCGGCCGCACCTTCATCACCCCGGGACAGCGCAGCCGGGAGACCGCCGTGCGTCTCAAGCTGGGGGCCCTGGCCAGCTGTGTGGCGGGCAAGCGGGTGGTGATGATCGACGACTCCATCGTCCGGGGCACCACCTCCCGGCAGATTGTGGGCCTGCTGCGGGAGGCGGGTGCCGTGCAGGTGCACATGCGCTCCTCCGCGCCCCCCTTCATCGCCCCCTGTTACTTCGGCACTGACATCCCCGACCGGGAGAATCTCATCGCCTGCCGCCACACGGTGGAGGAGATCCGGGCGCTGATCGGCGCCGATTCCCTGGGCTTTTTGAGTCTGGAGGCCCTCCACCGTATTGCCCCCGACGCCAGCTGCGGCTTCTGCGATGGCTGCTTTACCGGCAGCTACCCCATCCAGATCGGCCAGGAGGAATGACATAATTCCTGCTTTTGCAGTGTGACATTGAAGATATTGCATAAAAGACGGTTTGAAACGACCGCCCTCCCTGATATTTGCAACAAAGATGAAAGGGCATTCAAAAATTGCCTTGACAGTGGACGCCGCGCGACGTATACTTAACCCATCAGTTGCGAACGAAGGCGTTCCGACCCCCAAGGGCGGAGCGCCTTTATTTTGTTTCCAACATTTCAATGAGGAAAGGGGATACCCACCATGGCGTATACCAAGGAAGACATTATCCGCAGAGTGAAAGAGGAGGATATTGAATTCATACGCCTCCAGTTTACCGACATCTTCGGGCAGCTGAAAAACGTGGCCATTACCGCCTCCCAGATTGAAAAGGCGGTAAACAACCAGATCATGTTCGACGGGTCCTCCATCGAGGGCTTTGTCCGAATCGACGAGTCCGACCAGTACCTCTATCCCGACCTGGACTCCTTTGTGGTCTTCCCCTGGCGGCCCCAGCACGGCAAGGTGGCCCGCCTGATCTGCGATGTTTACAATCCTGATGGAACTCCCTTCATCGGCGACCCCCGGGGCGTGCTCAAGCGGGTGCTGGAGAAGGCCAGAAAGATGGGCTATGACACCTTCAATGTGGGCCCCGAGGCGGAGTTCTTCCTGTTCCAGACCGATGAGGAGGGCAAGCCCACCACCAAGACCAACGACGAGGCCGGCAATGTCGACCAGAAAGGAAGATATTATCCGCATGGTGCGGGACGAGGACATTGAATTTATCCGCCTCCAGTTTACCGACATCTTCGGACAGCTCAAGAACGTGGCCATCACCGCCTCCCAGATCGAAAAGGCGGTCAACAACCAGATCATGTTCGACGGCTCCTCCATCGAGGGCTTTGTCCGCATCGATGAGTCGGATCAGTATCTATACCCCGATCTGGACTCCTTCGTGGTCTTTCCCTGG
>CALWWS010000195.1 GCA_944385305.1 uncultured Oscillospiraceae bacterium
CCTCCACAGAAAGGAGCTGACCGCCCATGGCCGCCGTTCTGCCCACCAAGGGCAACCTGATGGCCGCCAAGCGCTCCCGCGCCCTGGCCCAGACGGGCTATGAGCTGATGGACCGCAAGCGCAACATCCTCATCCGGGAGATGATGGCCCTCATGGACACCGCCCGGCAGGTGCAGGAGCAGATTGACACCGTCTTCTCCCAGGCCTACGCCTCCCTCCAGGCGGCCAACATGGCCCTGGGCATCTGCGACCGGATTGCCGAGGCGGTGGATCTGGACGACACCCTGGAGCTGCGCTACCGCTCGGTGATGGGGGTGGAGCTGCCCCACATCCCCGGCCAGTCCCCCGCCCCCCGGCCGGAGTACGGCTTTGCCAACACCACCTCCGCCCTGGACGAGTGCTACATCCGCTTCCACCGGGTGAAGGAGCTGGTGCGCCAGCTGGCCGAGGTGGAGACCTCCATCTACCGCCTGGCCGAGTCCATCAAAAAGACCCAGAAGCGGGCAAACGCATTGCAGAACATCGTCATTCCCGGCTTCGACCAGACCATCCGCCTCATCTCCGACGCTCTGGAGGAGAAGGAGCGGGAGGAGTTTGTGCGCCTGAAGGTCATCAAGCGCACCACGGCGAAAAAGCGCTCCGCCGGGGCGTAAAAGGATACAAAAAAGCCGCCGGAACTTCCGTTCCGGCGGCTTTTTGTTTAGTAGGTGTGGGTGCAGATCTCCCGGATCTTGGCCTGGAGGGACTTGAGATCCACAAAGGTCTCCGGCCGCTTCCGGGGGTCCCGCAGCAGGGCGGCGGGGTGGTAGAGGGCCATCATCTGCACCCCCGCCTTCTCCACCCACTGGCCGTGATCCTGGGTAATCTTGAAGTCGGGGCGGATGAGCTTGAGGGCGGACACCCGGCCCAGGCAGACGATGATCCTGGGCTGGATGAGAGCCACCTGGGCGCGCAGGTAGTCCATACAGGCCTCCTGCTCCGCCGGGAGGGGGTCCCGGTTCTCCGGCGGGCGGCACTTGACCATGTTGCCGATAAACACCTTCTCCCGCTTTAAGTCGATCATCTCCAGCATGTCGTCCAGCAGCTTGCCCGCACGGCCCACAAAGGGCCGGCCGGTGAGGTCCTCCTGCTCCCCGGGGCCCTCCCCGATGAACATCACCTCCGCGTCCCGCGCCCCCTCGCCGAAGACCACGTTGTGCCGCGTCTCGGCCAGAGGACATTTCCGACAGGCCATGCAGGCGGCATACAGCTCGTCCCAGCTTTTCACAAAACTCCTCCCTCTCCCCTCCGCTGCGGGGCCAAATTCATAGGCAACATTATAGCGCGAGCGCTCCATTCTGTCAAAATTCACAATTGATTTTTTCTGAACGGGCGGGTATACTAGCTCTCAACAAAGGCAATGACGAAGACCGCCCCCCGTGAGGGCCGCCAGAGATGCCGGGTCACCGACTGAGAGCCCGGCTCGGCAGGATGGGGACGCGCAACGCTTCCGAGCCGGCGCCCCGAGTCCCCCGCCGGGGGAGGTAGGCGCGCACGTGGCCCGCGTTAAGGGAGTATGAGCGGCTCCATCAAGGTCGATGGGGCAATGCACCGGGTGGTACCGCGGAGAAAATCCGTCCCGAAGCCGTATGTACGGCTTCGGGGCGTTTTTTATTATTTTTTTGCGAAAGGTTGTGAACGGTATGGAATTCATGGCTGGAATCAGACGGCATGAGATGACGGGCGCGGAGCTGATGGGGGGCGGCTGGAATAACCAGACCGTCACACTCCACGGGGCGGTGCACGCCCTGCGCAGGCTGGGCGGGCTCACCTTCCTCACCCTGCGCCTGGCCGACGGGGTGGCCCAGTGCGTCTTTGCCGGGCAGGCGGATCTGGACGGCGTTACCGGGGAGTGCGCCGTGGCGGTCACCGGCGCGGTGCGGGCCGAGCCCCGGGCCCCCGGCGGGGGATGGACCCCGACGACTTCGCCCCCTACCTGATGATCCACCGCCACGGCATGCCCCCCCACGGCGGGCTGGGCATGGGCCTGGAGCGGCTGACCATGAAGCTGTGCGGCCTGGACAATGTGCGCCGGGCCAGCCTGTTCCCCCGCGACCTGTCGCGGCTGGAGCCCTGAGAGGAGAGATGCTGCCATGAGGATGAGCGAAGAGATGGCGGACTACGTGGCCGGCCTGGCCATGCTGGAGCTGGACGGGGAAGAGCGCCGGGAGATGGCCGGTGAGCTGGAGAAGATCCTGGACTATATGGCCGCCCTGGACAGCCTGGACACCGCCCACGCGCCCCCGCCCGGCCCCGTGCTCCCCCTGAAAAACGTGCTGCGCCCCGACGAGCCCGCCCCCTCCCTGCCCCGGGAGGAGCTGCTCGCCTGCGCCAGCGCCCGGGACGGGGAGTACTTCCTGACCCCCAGAGCGGTGGAGTGAGGTGACGGAATATGGAGTTCTATAACCTGACGGCCCTGGAGCTGGCCGCCGCCCTGAAAAAGGGCGAGGTATCCGTGGCCCAGGCGGTACAGGCCGCCCGGGCGCGGATGGAGGCGCGGCGGGAGGACAACGCCTTCCTCACCCCCCTCTCCCCCGCGCCGGAGAGCATCGACCTGGACGCCTCCCCCCTGGCGGGGGTGCCCATGGCCTACAAGGACAACATCTGCACCCGGGGCGTCCCCACCACCTGCGCCAGCCGCATGCTGGAGGGGTTTGTCCCCCCCTACGACGCCGCGGCGGCGGAGCATCTGACGGCGGCGGGGGCGGTGTGCATGGGCAAGCTGAACATGGACGAATTCGCCATGGGCTCCACCAGCGAGACCTCCTGCCGGGGGCCGGTGCGCAACCCGTGGGACCCCCAGCGCTCGGCGGGAGGCTCCTCCGGCGGGGCGGCGGCGGCGGTGGCGGGAGGCCAGGTGTGGTACGCCATCGGCTCGGACACCGGGGGAAGCATCCGCCAGCCCGCCGCCCACTGCGGGGTGACCGGGATGAAGCCCACCTACGGCGCGGTGAGCCGGTACGGCCTGGTGGCCTACGCCTCCTCCCTGGATCAGATCGGGCCCATTGCCCGCAGCGCCGCCGACTGCGCGGCGGTGCTGGACATTCTGCGGGGGAGGGACCGGCGGGATTCCACCAGCGTGGAGCTGCCCGGCGGCCCCCTGCTGGACGCCCTCACCGGGCGGGTGAAGGGCCTGTCCATCGCCCTGCCGGAGCAGTACCTGGAGGACGGGCTGGAGGGCGGCGTGGCGGCGGCGGTGCGGGAGGCGGCGGACACCTTCCGCGCCCTGGGCGCCCGGGTGGAGACGGTGAGCCTGCCGGCGCTGGACTGGGCGGTGAGCGCCTACTATATCCTGGCCTGCGCCCAGGCCAGCTCCAACCTGGCCCGGTTTGACGGGGTGACCTGCGGCAGGCGGGCCCCGGAGGGACGGGATCTGGCGCAGCTGTGCGCCGCCAGCCGCACCCAGGGCTTCGGCCGGGAGGTGAAGCGGCGGCTGCTGCTGGGCACCTTCGTGCTCAGCCACGGGTATTACGACGCCTATTACAAAAAGGCCCTTCAGGCCGCCGCCCTGATTAAGGACGGGCTGAACCGGACGCTGGAGGAGTACGATCTGATCCTCTCCCCGGTGGCGCCCACAGCCGCCCCCCGGCTGGGGGAGAGCCTGTCCAGCCCCCTGGAGATGTACCTGAGCGACCTGTACACCGTGCCCGCCAACCTGGCGGGACTGCCCGCCGTCTCCTTCCCCTGCGGCCTGGACGGGGAGGGAATGCCCGTGGGGGTACAGCTCATGGGCCGGGCCCTGGAGGACGCCGCGGTGCTCAACGCCGCCCACGCCTTCCAGCTGGCCACGCCCTGGCACAAAATGCACCCGGAAGGAGGGAAGCGGCCATGATCTGGGAGACTGTCATCGGCCTGGAGACCCATGTGGAGCTGGCCACCCGCACCAAGATCTTCTGCGGCTGCTCCACCTCCTTCGGCGCGCCCCCCAACACCCACTGCTGCCCGGTGTGCACCGGCATGCCCGGCGCGCTGCCCGTGCTCAACCGCCGGGCTGTGCTGCTGGCGGTGCGGGCCGGGCTGGCCCTGGGGTGCACGGTGAGCCGCCGCTGCGCCTTCGACCGGAACAACTATTTCTACCCCGACCTGCCCAAGGCCTACCAGATCTCCCAGCTCTACCTGCCCCTGTGCCGGGACGGGGCGGTGGATATCGGGGGCGGCAAGACCATCCGCATCGCCGAGCTGCACCTGGAGGAGGACGCGGGCAAGCTGGTGCACGACCCGTGGACGGAGCAGAGCCTGGCGGACTTCAACCGCTGCGGCGTGCCCCTTATCGAGATTGTCACCCGGCCCGACTTCTCCGCGGCGGAGGAGGTCATCGCCTATCTGGAAAAGCTCAAGCTCACCCTGCAGTATCTGGGGGTTTCCGACTGCAAGATCCAGGAGGGCAGCCTGCGCTGCGACGTGAACCTGTCGGTGCGCCCGGCGGGAAGCCGTGAGCTGGGCACCCGCACCGAGCTGAAGAACCTGGGCTCCTTCAAGGCCATCGCCCGGGCCATTGACTATGAGGCCAGACGGCAGATTGAGCTGCTGGAGGAGGGCAGGCCGGTGGTACAGCAGACCCGCCGGTGGGACGAGAACAAGGACGCCACCTTCCCCATGCGCAGCAAGGAGAACGCCCAGGACTACCGCTACTTCCCCGACCCCGACCTGCCCCCTCTGGAGCTGGAGGAGGCCTGGCTGGACAGCCTGGCCGCCGCCCAGCCGGAGATGGCCTGGGAGAAGGCGGCGCGCTACCAGACCCAGTGGGGGCTGAGCGCCGACGACGCCCGCACCCTCACCGGCCGCAAGCCCCTGGCCGACTACTTTGAAGCGGTGGTGGAGCTGGGCGCGCCCCCCCGCCGGGCGGCGGGCTGGGTGCTGGGCCAGCTGCTGGCCGCCCTGGGCGCCCGGGGACTGGAGGCGGAACATATCCCCCTGCCCCCCGCCGCCCTGGCCCGGCTCATCCACCTGGTGGAGACAGGCGCACTCAACCGGAACACGGCCGCCAGGGTGCTGGAGGCGGTGTTCGACGCCGGGGGCGATGTGGACGGCTACGTGGCCGCCCACGGCCTGGGCCAGATCTCCGACCCCGCCGCCGTGGAGGAGGCCGCCCGGGCGGCCCTGGCGGCCAACCCCAAGGCCCTGGCCGACTGGCGGGCGGGCAAGGGGAAGGCCAAGGGCTTTCTGGTGGGCCAGGTGATGGCCCGCCTCCAGGGCCGGGCCGACCCCGCCCTGGTCAACCGGGCGGTGGACGCCCTGCTGGAGGAGAGCAAATAAAACAAGGCCCCGGCGCTTCAGAGAAGCGCCGGGGCCTTGTGCCAGGCAGGGGGCTCTCCCCCCTGTTTCTTCAGTTCTTTACGCCGGATCCGCCGCAGCCGCTGCACAGCCGCTGGCCGGTGCCGCCGCAGTAGGTGCATTTCTGGGGGGTCTCAATCCCCATGATGGTGATGGACGGGCCGTAGGTGCTCCCATGGCAGTAGGGGCAGGTCACCATCCCGCTGCCCCCGCAGACCGCGCAGGGCTCGGAGCCCACCACGGAGCTCGAGCTGTCGCCCGTGCCGCTGCCGCCCGAGGCGCTGGCCCCGTTGTTCAGCACCTCCTGCACATTGTTGCCATTGATGTCCATGATATAGACAGAGGTGTCGCCCCAGCCGTCTCCGACGGCGCCCGAGGTAAAGCCATTCTCGCTCTGGATAAAGGCCACCTGGGTGCTGCTATTGGTGAGATAGTGACAGCCCTTGCCGCTGTACAGGGTCTCCCGCAGGTCCATATCCCGGGCCTGGCGGTAGACGCCGCTGCTGGTGTTGCTGCCGAAGGACCAGTCCTCCGTCCAGCAGACGTCGTTGGTCTGGTAGTAGCCCTCCTTGGCCTGATCGTAGGCGCTCTGGCTCACCGTCCGGCGGGCGCCGGTGGCGGCGTCGTAGAAGCAGTAGGTCTTGTTGTCTGAGCTGCCTGTGTAGTAGTAGATCCCGGATCCGTCCCCGGCGCAGAAGAGCTGGGTGCCCACACCCGTCTCCAGGGTGCGGATGCTGCCCGTGGCCGGATCCGCCTCCAGCAGGTCAACGCGCCAGCTGTTGCTCTCCGACTGATAGCAGTAGCTGGAGAGGTAGATCTTGCCGCCCGCGGCGGTAAAAATGGTGCTGTTGACCAGGACGTCGGCGTCGTACAGCATGCGGCCCGCGCCGGTGTCCAGATTCACCGCGTAGATGTGGTCGTCCCCGTCGGAGGCCAGCAGGTAATTTCGGTAGACCTTCAGCTCCTCCACATCGTCCCCCAGATCGCTGGCGGTGAGCAGGAGCGTCCGCTCCCCGGTGGCGGTGTCCATGGCGTAGACGCCCCCGTTGTTGTGGCCGTAGTAGTAGACCATTCCCGCCCGGGCAATGATGTCCCGGGGGTGATCCCCCGCGTTGAAGGAGCGGACGGAGGAGCCGTCATAGACATAGATCATGGCCCGGTTTACAAAGTTGAAGTAGAGGGTGTTCCCGTCAAAAATGCCGCTGGTGTAGTCGTTGGTCTTGTGCCCGGGGTTAAAGTACACCCGGTTTTCATCCACGGCCGCCGTCTGGCGGCCGGTGGTGATGACCACCCGGTTGTTGGCCCCGTCCCACTGCACGTCGCAGTTGAAGGACTCGGACACCGCCCGGACGGGCACCAGCGTGCGGCCGTTGAGGGCGATGGGGGCCACATCCAGCTCATACATCACGCCCTCGCCGCCGTTCACGCTCTTGGCCAGCACATTCTTGCCCAGCTGCATGACGATCAGAGTGTCCCCCTTCTGAGCAGCCACGCCCTGCTGCTCGGGATACCACTCCACCACCGCGCCCAGCTTTTCAAAAATGGCCCGGAAGGGCACCAGCACTCGCCCGTTCTGGGCGATGGGCGGCTGGTCGAAGGCCAGCTTTTCCCCGTCCACATACACGGAGATCTCCCCGCCCGCCGCCAGGGCCCCGCCCCCGGCGGGCACAAGGACTCCGGTCAGCAGCAGCAGGGAGAGAAGCAGGGAAAGAAATCTGCGTCTTTTCATGGGATCAACTCCTTTTCTATTTTGTTCCTGTTACTAAGGAGTGTACCATAATTACCCTTGCATATCAACCCATGGAAATTCTTTTGCCCCCGGAGGGCATGCAAAAGGCCCCGGCGCTTATGGATAAGCGCCGGGGCCTTTGATTCTCAAAAAAGAGGCAGCAGCCTCCTTGGCGACTAAATTTGCTCCAGAGCCTGCTCCAGGTCGGCCAGGATGTCGGCAATGTCCTCAATGCCCACCGACAGGCGCACCAGGTCGGGGGAGATGCCCGCGTCGTGCAGCTCCTGATCGGTCATCTGGCGGTGGGTGGTGGAGGCGGGGTGGAGCACGCAGGTCTTGGCGTCGGCCACGTGGGTGGCGATGGAGGCCAGCTTCAGACCCGCCATGAATTTGGAGGCCGCCTCACGGCCCCCCTGCACCCCCAGGGAGATCACCCCGCAGGTGCCATTGGGCATGTACTTCATGGCCAGCTTGTGGTAGGGGTCGCTCGCCAGGCCGGGGTAGCGCACCCAGGCCACCTTGGGGTGGGCAAGCAGGTACTCCGCCGCCTGGAGGGCGTTGGCGCAGTGCTTTGCCATGCGCAGGGGCAGGGTCTCCAGCCCGATGTTCAGGTAATAGGCGTTCTGGGGGGCGGGGGCGGCGCCCAGATCCCGCATGAGCTGAGCCACCGCCTTGGTGATGTAGGCCCCCTCCAGGCCGAAGCGCTGGGTGTAGACAATGCCGTGGTAGCTCACGTCCGGGGTGGTGAGGCCGGGGAACTTGTGGGCATGGGCGTTCCAGTCAAACCTGCCGCTGTCCACAATGGCGCCCCCCACCGCGTTGGCGTGGCCGTCCATGTACTTGGTGGTGGAGTGGGTCACAATGTCCGCCCCCCACTCAAAGGGCCGGCAGTTCACCGGGGTGGCGAAGGTGTTGTCGATGATGAGGGGCACCCCGTGGGCGTGGGCCGCCCTGGCAAACTTCTCAATATCCAGCACGGTGAGGGCGGGGTTGGCGATGGTCTCCCCAAACACCGCCCGGGTCTCCGGCCGGAAGGCGGCCTCCAGCTCTTCCTCCGAGCAGTCCGGGTCCACAAAGGTAAAGTGGATGCCCATGCGGCGCATGGTGACGGCGAAGAGGTTGTAGGTGCCCCCGTAGATGGCGGAGGAGCACACCACATGCTCCCCGCTGGAGACAATATTGAAGATGGCATAGAAGGAGGCAGCCTGGCCCGAGGAAGTGAGCATGGCCGCCGTCCCCCCCTCCAGGGCGCAGATCTTGGCCGCCACCTGGTCGGCGGTGGGGTTTTGCAGCCGGGTATAGAAATAGCCGCTCTCCTCCAGGTCGAACAGGGCCCCCATGGCCTCCCCGCTCTCGTAGCGGAAGGTGGTGGACTGGATAATGGGGATGTTGCGGGGCTCCCCGTTGGCGGGGGTGTAGCCCCCGTGGAGGCAGACGGTGCTGGCGCGGTGCTGGCTCATGGCTGGCGCTTCCTTTCCTTTTTGAGTAAACTATCTGTCTATGCTACACGTTTTTCCCCGGTCTGTCAATCATTTTTACCCCGCCGTGTCCGCCTGGAGAGGGACGCTTACGTCCACGCCGGCGTAGTCCTCCGCCCGCTCCCCCTCCCGCTGGAGCTGCACCCCGTCCACCCCCTCCAGGGCGCACAGGGTGTTCACCAGGGCGTAGAGCACCAGCTTCGCCTGCCGGTCATCCGCCGGGCGGTTGTCCCAGAAGGAGGCGGACAGGTCCACATAACACACATCATCCTCCACCTGGGCGGTGTAGATCTCCGCCCCGTCGGGCATGCAGGAGACCAGATCCTCCTGCCGCGGCCCCTCCAGCCAGGCGGCAAGCACCGCGTGGGGGGTGGTGATCTCCTCGGTCTTGAGCACCTGGCGGCACTCCACCCCCAGGGTGTCCCACACCGCCCGGGGGTACCACAGCTCGGCCTGGATGTAGACCGGCTCCTCCTCCGCTCCGGAGAGGAGCACGTCCTCCGGGGTGATCTCCTGGAGGCGGCGGTAGGGGATCTCCGCCCCCTCCACCGTCACGTACACCGACTCCACCCCCTCCATCTGGCACATGGTCAGGGCGATGCAGCAGTCGGCCACGGACAGCTCCACGCCGGACAGGCCGCCGTACTGCTCGGACAGGTTGAGATGGAGCCTGCCCCCCTCCAGCTGCCAGGCGCGCAGCACCACCCCCGACGGGATGGGACAGGTGAGGCCCGGGTCGGCGGGGTTGGCCAGCAGGGCGGCAAAGAGGGCGGGTATCAGGGACTGGTCCTCCGGGGGGGTATAGCTCTCCCAGTCCACCGAGGCGGAGGCCCCCTGGTCCTCCGCGGCGGAATAGAACACCCGGTAGGTGCCCGGGGGCAGAGTCTCCTCCACCCCGCCGGGTGCGGCGCACCCGGCGGGGATGAGGGCGCAGATCAAAGCGCCCAGCAGCAGCGCGGCCAGTTGTCGCTTCACTCCGGCTCCCCTCCTCTCTGGGTCCAGCGGGGAAAGACCACCTCAAAGCAGGTGCCTCCCTCCGCCCGGCGGGAGGCCGACACGCTGCCCCCGTGGAGCCGGGCGGTGTCCCGCACAATGGACAGCCCCAGCCCGGTGCCCCCGGCGGCCCGGGAGCGGGCCTTGTCCACCCGGTAGAACCGGTCGAAGATCTTGGGCATGTCCTCCTCCGGGATGCCCACCCCGGTGTCCTCCACCCGGAGGATCACCTGGCCGCCCCGCACCGCCAGGGTGACCAGCACCAGCCCGCCGGGGCGGTTGTACTTCACGGCGTTTTCCATCAGGTTGAATACCACCTGGTACAGGTCGTCCCAGGTGGCCAGCACCCGGCAGTCCGGGTCCAGGAACAGGCGGAGCTCCACCGGCACCGCCCCGGCCAGGGGGGTGAGCATGTGCTCCACCTTCTCCACCACCGCACCCAGATCCACCGGCTCTGCCGCGGCGGGGGGCGCGGTATCCACCCGGGTGAGGGTGAGCAGCTTTTCCGTAATGCGGGTGAGGCGCTCGGCCTCCTCCCCGATGTCGGCCAGGAACTCCCGGGCGGTCTGCTCGTCCATGTGCTCGGCCTGGAGGATGGAGTCGGTGAGCAGGCGGATGGATGCCAGGGGGGTCTTGAGCTCGTGGGAGGCGTCGGACACAAAGCGCCGCCTCACCTCCTCCGTGGTCTGGAGGCGGCCGGTGAGGGCGTTGAACTCCTCGGCCAGAAGGGTCATCTCATCCCCCCCGGCGGTGGGCAGGCGGTGGCTGTACTCCCCCTCCCGCACCACCCGGATGGCCCGCAGCAGCGCCCCCATCCGCCGGGTGAGGGCACGGGAGAAGAGCAGGCCCAGCCCCGCCGCCAGCAGGCAGATGAACAGGGAGATGGAGCGCAGGTTGCTCTGGATGCCCAGCAGCAGCGCCCCCTGCTGGGCGTCATACTCGTAGAGGTATACCGCCCCCATGGTCATGCCCCGGTAGGTGACGGGCACCGCCGCCCGGCTGCGGAAGGCCCCCTCCCGGTACTCCGAGCGGAACACGTCGTTGCCCTCCAGGGCGGTGGTGAGCTCCCAGATCATGGCGTAGCGGCCCAGGGTGTCCTCCCGCCGGGTGCCCTCGTGCACGTCGTAGAGCACTACCCCGGAGGGGTCGGTGATCACCATGCGGGTGGCCCTCACCGCCCCCAGGGCCTGGATGGTCTGGGCCGCCCCGCCCTCGGTGAGGGCGTCGGGGCCGGACAGGGCGGAGGCAATGACCGCCGCCTGGTTGAGCATGGAGGTGTGCTTGGACTGATAGACCAGATCCTGGCTGACCAGCACCGGGTAGGTGTTGAGCAGCACCACCACCGCCGCGATCACCGCCAGATAGGCCAGCACAAATTTCAGCTGGAGAGAGCGCCAGAAGGGCACGTGCCCGTCTCCCCGATCCATGCCCTCTCCCCCTCTCTCATACAGAAAATGTTACGTCCCCTTCAGATAGTAGCCCACGCCCCACTTGGTGAGGATGTAGGCCGGGCTGGCCGGGTCCAGCTCCAGCTTCTCCCGCAGGCGGCGCACATGCACGTCCACCGTGCGGTAGTCACCGGCGTACTCGTACCCCCACACCACGTTGAGCAGGTTCTCCCGGCTGTATACCCGCCCCGGGTTGCGCAGCAGCAGCTCCATCAGGTCAAACTCCTTGGCGGTGAGCTCCACCGGGGTATCCCCCCGCCAGGCCGCCCGGGCGTCGGCGTCCAGAGTAATGTGGCCGGCGGTGAGCCGCCCGCCCCCCTCCTTCTGGGCCGCCATCCCCGCCCGGCGCAGCAGGGCCCGCACCCGGGCCTTCAGCTCCAGAATGTTGAAGGGCTTGGTGATGTAGTCGTCCGCCCCGCACTCAAAGCCCACGATCTTGTCCGCGTCCTCGCTGCGGGCGGTGAGCATGATAATGGGCACGTTGGAGAACTCCCGGATGCGCATGCAGGCCTGCAGGCCGTCGATGCGGGGCATCATCAGATCCAGGATGATAAGATCAAAGGCGCCTCCCCGGGCCAGCTCCACCGCCGCCTCCCCGTCGTAGGCCGTCTCCACCTGGTAGCCCTCGCTCTCCAGGTTGAACTTGATGCCCTTGACCAGCACCCGCTCGTCATCCACCACTAGTATCTTCACTGCCTGTCCTCCCCCGTTGTGATATAGTCCCGCAGCCCCTCCAGCACGCCCTGGCCGATGCCGTCCACCCGGAGGAGATCCTCCGGGGTGTCAAAGGGGCCGTTGGCCTCCCGTTCGGCCAGGATGCTGCTCCCCCGAACCTCCCCGATGCCGGGCAGGGTCATCAGCTGCTCCAGATCCGCGGTGTTGATGTCCACCAGCTCCACCCCGCTGCCGGCCTCGTCCGCGCCCTGTACCTGCACCCGGACCTCCATAGGCCGGCCGCCCCACAGGTCCCGGGCCAGCCAGCCCCCGCCGAAGCAGAGCACCACCGCGGCCGCCCAGAGGGCAAGCCGCTCCCATCTGGAAATCTTCATGGTTGCATAACCGCCTTTTCCATTGCACCCCGGGGCGAAATTTGGTATACTGTACATAATCCGGCTTCCGGGGCCCCGTATTCCGGCCCGGCGGCCTCAACTGGGGTTATTATATCATACATAGTGGGAGTTTCCTATGAAAAAATATTCTCTTCGCCTTCTCTCCGCCGCGCTGACTCTGGTCATCCTGTGCGCCGCCCTTACCCCCTTTGCCGCCGCCCAGGGCAGCGGCAGCGCCATCCTGGACGAAATGCAGGTCCAGGCCAAGGCCGCCATCCTGGTGGACACCGCCTATGACGAGGTGCTCTACCAGTACAACGCCCACGAGAAGATGTACCCCGCCAGCATCACCAAGGTGATGACCTGCCTGCTGGCCCTGGAGGCGGTGGACGCCGGGCAGCTCACCCTGGAGCAGACGGTGACCGCCGGGGACGGCATCCACACCGGCATCGGGGACAACGCCTCCACCGCCGACATCAAGCTGGGGGAGGAAATCCGGGTCATCGACCTGCTCTACGCCGCCCTCATCCCCTCGGCCAACGAGGCGTGCAACGTGCTGGCCCAGGCGGTCTCGGGCAGCGTGGAGGCGTTTGTGGAGCTGATGAACACCCGGGCGGCCGAGCTGGGCATGGAGGACACCCACTTTGCCAACACCCACGGCTACCACGACGACAGCCACTACACCAGCGCCTATGACGTCTACCTCATGTGCCGCCAGGCCATGAAAAACGAGACCTTCCGCACCATCGTCTCCTCCAAGGGCTACACCATGCCCGCCACCAACCTGCACACCGAGCCCCGCCAGGTGCACTCCACCAACGCCCTCATCTCCAACTGGAACGTGCGGGGCTACCTCTACGAGTACGCCACCGGCATCAAGACGGGCAGCACCCCCGAGGCCGGGCTGTGCCTGGCCTCCTCCGCCACCAAGAACGACCGCACCCTCATCTGCGTGGTGATGGGCTGCGAGCGGGTGCCCGGCACCTCGGGCAGCGAGGGACGCACCGACTTCACCGAGACCATCCGCCTGTTCGACTGGGGCTTTGCCAACTTCTCCCGGCAGGTGATTCTGGACGACACCGCACTGGACATCGCCGAGATGCCCGTCACCCTCTCCAAGTCGGAGGCGGTGGCCCTGCGCCCCGAGGGGGAGCTGGCCGCCACCCTGCCCAACGACCTGGACCCCGCCCTGTTCACCCGCACCCCCACCCTGAACGCCCAGAGCGTGGAGGCCCCGGTGGAGGAGGGGCAGGTGCTGGGCTCGGTCGCCGTGTCCTACAACGGCGTGGAGTACGGCACCCTGGATCTGGTGGCCCTCAACAGCGTGGAGCGCTCTGACCTCATGTTCTACATGGATCGGATTGAAAAGTTCTTCAGCCAGATCTGGGTGAAGATTCTGCTGGTGGTCATCCTCATCGCCATTGTGGTGCTCATCCTGCGCCGGGTGCTCTTCGGCTCCCGCCGGGGCCGCCGCCGCCGGGGAGGCGCGGTGTACTCCGGCCGCTCCCGCTACACCGGCAGCCGGTACCGCAGAAGAAGATAAAAAAAGTTGGGGGGACGGCTTCCTGGAAGCCGTCCCCCCAAGCTTATTTCTGCTCCTGCTGCCACCGGGCCAGGGCACGGGAGAGCTGGTCGGGACAGGAGGTCTCCTTCTCCCCGCAGCGGATGCCCGCCAGGCGGCGCCGCGCCTCCTCCACCGGCATCCCCTCCACCAGCCGTGAAATGCCCTGGAGGTTTCCGCTGCAGCCTCCCTCCACCTCCAGCCGGCGGATCACATCCCCCTCAATCTCCACGGTCATTGCCCGGGAGCACACCCCCTGGGGGGCATAGCAAATGGTCATCTCTCTGTCTCCTCCCTGCCTGTTTCCCCCTATTATATGCCTGTACCGTCAGGATTGCAATCCTGACCCTGCCTGTGGTATAATGCTTTTAATAGCGGCTTGCGCCCAAATCGGAGAGAGGAGGTGAGGCGGATGGCCCCCAGCACAAAGCAGGCTCTGGCTGCTTCCCTGAAGAAGCTGCTGGAAAAAAAGAACCTGGACGACATTACGGTGAAGGAGCTGGTGGAGGACTGTGAGGTCAACCGCCAGACCTTCTACTACCACTTCCAGGACATCTACGATCTCCTCCACTGGTTTTTGGACAATGAGACAAACCAGGCCCTGAAAAACAGCACCTCCTGGCACGACAGCCTGCTGCGGGCCTTCTACTACGCCCGGGACAACCAGCTGGCCGTCTACCATGTGCTGCGCTCCACCGGGCGCAACTACCTGGACGTGCAGTTTTACAACCTGGCCCGGCACATCACCTACGGGGTGATCTGCGAGTGCAGCCAGCAGCTGGGCCTGGCGGAGAAGGATCTCTCCTTCCTGGCCGACTTCTACATGTACGCCCTGGCGGGGCTGATGCTGGACTGGATGTTTAACGACATGAAGGAGGAGCCCGAGGCCCTGGTGGGCCGCATCGTCCGCCTGCTGGACGGGGAGTTCCAGCGCTCCGCCCGGAAGTTCGCCCCCAACCCCGGCTGACCTTACATATGCAGCGGCCCCCGGCTCCGCACAGCGGAGCCGGGGGCTTTTTTTACTCTCCCCCCAGCCGCAGGGGGGAGATCCAGTCCCAGGCGCTGCGCCCCGCCGCCTTCACCAGGGCGCCCAGCACCTGGAAGAGGGCACGGCGGGTCTCCTCGTCCATGTCACGCAGCTGGAGCAGCATGGCCGCCGCGCTGCGCACCCCGCCCTGGGCCAGCTCCCCCACCGTCAGGGCCCCAGGCCCCTCCAGCACCTGGAACAGGGCGTCCACAAACCGCTCCCGCTGCTCCACGCTCAGCCCGGTCACCCAGCGGCGCAGGGCGTCGCTGGCAAAGCGGCTGGCGCCGGATACCTCCTCCAGGCGCACAAAGTCCGGCCCCTCCACCTGCCAGGAGAACAGGTCGTGCTGGAACAGGCCCTGCCGGGTGCTGCGCACCACGGTGTAGTTCTCCTGGTGGTCCAGCAGCATACCCACCACCGCGTTCTGGGGCAGGAAGGTGCGGATCTTCCCTGACGCCGCCCGGTACCCCGCCGGGTCCAGGGCGTTTTCGCAAAAGCCCGGGCCGTCGTTGTTGTACACCGCCTCCAGCCGCCCCCGCACCGCCGGGGAGGCGTGGACGGCGGCATACACCGCCATGTTCCCCCCCTTGGAGTGGCCTCCAACCCGCAGGGGGTTCCCCAGCCGGGGGGCCCACCGCTCCAGGTACTCCGCCGCCTCCCGCTGGGCGGGGACGGGGGTGATGAAGGCCATGTTGAAGTCCTCCTTCCAGCCCACCAGGGTGTCGTCCGTGCCCTGGAAGGAGACAAAGCCCCCCGCCGCTCCCAGGTCTGCCGCCAGGGCGGCAAACTGCTCCGCCGCCTCCCGGTCGGTGCGGGCGGTGCAGTCCAGAAGGCGCACTCCCCCAAAGCGGACGCTGCCTCCCGCCTGCCAGAGCAGGGCGTCCACCTTGTCCCAGAAGCCCCCCTTCTCCCCCCGGGGATGGGCTGGCCGGCCCCCGGCAAAATAGCCCCGCGCCGCTCCCGCCAGGGTGATCCCCTCCGGGGGCACCAGCCCGGCCAGGGAGGCGTAGGACAGGCTGCTCATAATCAGCCCGTCCACATCGTTGAAGGGGGCCTGCTCCAGACTCAAATCCCCCCGCCAGGTCAGGTAGTCGAACACATTGGGCATTTCCGCCCCCCCTTCCGTTTCCCCCATTATACCACAGGGGCAAAGCCCTTGTGGTATGCGGCGTCCTTCCCGGCTCCGCCGCCAGGCGGGATCAAATTGTGCCGGGAAATTCGGCATTACAGACGCTTTGCGGCTATTATACCAGATTTTCCGCCCCCCGTCTCCCCAAAAAGCCGCCCCGGAGGAAATTCTCCGGGGCGGCTTACGCGTTTTACTGGGCCTTGCGCTGAAGCTGAAGGCGGTCGGCAATCATGGCGATGAACTCGGAGTTGGTGGGCTTGCCCTTGGTGTTTGACACGGTATAGCCGAAATACTTTTGCAGAGTCTCCAGATCTCCCCGGTCCCAGGCCACCTCGATGGCGTGGCGGATGGCCCGCTCCACCCGGGAGGCGGTGGTGCCGAAGCGCTTGGCTACCTCGGGGTAGAGCACCTTGGTCACCGCATTTATCACTTCCATGTCGTACACCGCCAGAATGATGGCCTCCCGCAGGTACTGGTAGCCCTTGATGTGGGCGGGCACCCCGATCTCGTGGATGATGGCGGTCACCGTGGTCTCCAGCCTCTGCTCCCGGGCGCTCTGCCGGGGCCACTCCTCGCTGCCCGGCACCACCCCGTCGGCCAGCTGGCGCACCCGCTCCAGCACCGCGGTGAGCTTACAGGGCTTCATCATGTAATAGTCCGCACCCCGCTCCGCCGCCAGCTGGGCCATCTCCCCTCTGGCAAAGCTGGAGAGTACCAGAACCCGGGGCCGGCGGGGCAGCTCCCGGATGGCCTGGAGAGTCTCCAGCCCGTCCCAGCTGTGCAGCACCAGATCCATCACCACCACGTCCGCCTCCCCATCCCGGGCCAGCGCCGCCGCCTGCTCCCCGTCCGAGGTATCCCCCACAAGCTCCATATCCTCCTCTGCCGCCACCGCCTGGGTGAACAGCAGGCGAAACTCCTCATTGGCGTCTGCAATCACAATCCGCTTCTTGTCCATCTGATCCATGTGAACTCCCTTTCCAGCAGCTTTCCTGCCCTTGAAATATCTGCCAGGCCGTGGCGTTTTACCGGTTGGCTACAATTTACCATAATCAGACAGCAAACGCAAGATATAATTGCCATTTTCTGGTTAAAAAAGTTTCGGCCTATTTCGTCCCTTTCAGCAATAATACGACATTTTTCTTTTATTTTCCGCATTTTCAACTGCAATAAAGGAAAAAACAGGAGGGCCCGGGCGGCCATGGGACCGCCCGGGCCGTTCTCCGCCTGTTTCCAGCCGCCGGAGAGGACTACACCTCTTCTCCCGCGGTTTCCAGCATGTTCTCCATCAAAATACCGTAGCCGCTGGTGGGGTCGTTGACCAGCACGTGGGTCACCGCCCCCACAATCCGGCCGTCCTGGAGGATGGGGGAGCCGCTCATCCCCTGGACGATGCCCCCGGTGGCCTCCAGCAGCCGGGGATCCGTGACCTTGATCATCAGGTTGCGGGTGTCCCCGGCGCTTTCCGGGTAGATGCGGGTGATCTCCACCTGGTACTCCTCCACCTGCTCCCCGGCGATGTTGGACAGGATGGTGGCCGCCCCGGTCTTCACCTGGCTGCGATGGGCCACCTCCAGGGCGGGCAGGCCGCCGGCCAGATCCACGTCGTCCAGCCGGCCGAACACGCCGCTGTCCGTGTTGGCCCACAGCTCGCCCATGTCCTGCTCCGCCCGGAAGGCCCCGTGGAGCTGGCCGGGCTTGCCGCTCTCCCCCTTCTGCACGTCGGTCACCTGGGCGTAGAGAATGGAGCCCGACTGCAGGGGCATGAGCTGGGCGGTATCCACGTCGTTGATGCCGTGGCCCAGGGCGCCGAAGGCGCCGGTATCCGGGTCATAATAGGTCAGGGTGCCGGTGCCCGCCATGGGGTCCCGAATCCAGGCCCCCAGCCGGTACTGGCCGTCGCCGCCGCAGCGCACCGCCTGGGCGGTAACCTGGAGGCTGTCCTCCCCCCGCAGGCAGCGGATACTCACCGGCTCTCCCTCCGCCTGCTGGAGCACGTCCTGCACCTGTTCAATGGTGTCCACCTCCACGCTGTTGATGTGGGTGATGATGTCGCCCTCCTTCAGCCCGCAGTCCCGGGCGGGGCTGGTCTGATCCTCCTGCTCCCCCACCTGGGAGAAGCCCACCACCATCACACCGTCGGAAAAGAGCTTAATGCCCACCGCGCGGCCCAGGGGGATCACCCGCCTGGCCTGGGTCTGCCCGCCGCTGCTCTCCGCCGGGGCCTGGGCCGCCCGGGCGGGAAGCGCCGCTGTGAGAGTCACTGCCAACACCCCCGCCAGGGCCAGCGCCCTGAGGCCCCTGCGCCTCCCCCGGGGCCGCGCCCTTTGTTCCTGCTGCATGCCGCCACCTCCGTCTTTTTTTGAAAAATCCGGCGCGTGTGCCGCGCCCTTTTCTAATATGGCCGGAAAATCAGGCCCCGGCGCTGGCAAAGTCGCGCTGCTTTGGCTGGAAGAAAGCATCCGCGCCCCGGATTTCAGTGAAAAACAGCCCTTTTCCAGCTGGTTTTTCCCTGTATTTCCTGATTTTTTTGTCTGTTTTGCCCACACGCCCCGCCGGTGGGCACACCTGGGCACAGTATACCCGGGGCGGAAGGGAGCTTTTCTGCATATTTTTTCCCGGCGGGCATAGGCTTGGGATAAGGATAAAACGGAAGGAGGAGTGTCCGTGCCGCGTCTGTCCAAGGGGGAGCTGGCCGCCTTTATTGTGGCCACCCTGGCGGGGAGCTGCCTGCACTTTGTCCACACTCTGCTGCCCTGCCCCCTCACCGCCCTGTTCGCCCCGGTGAACGAGAGCCTGTGGGAGCATGTGAAGATCCTATTCTGGCCCGGGCTGGCCGCCGCCCTCCTCCTCCGGCGGCGGGGCGACCCCGTGCCCGCCGCCGCCCGCTGCCTGGCCCTGGTGCTCTGCTGTCTGGCCATGGTGCTGCTGGGCTGGGTGTATCACGTGGTTCTGGGGGGCGACAGCCTGGGGGTGGACGTGGGGATGTACGTGCTGCTCATGGCGGCGGTCTTTCTGCTGCCCCGGTGGGGCAGGTGGCAGGCCCTCGCCCGGCGGCTGGGCCCGGGGGTGTGGGCCATTACCGCCGCCCTGGCCGCCGCCGTGCTCCTCTTCACCTTCCTGCCCCCCGGCGCCGTCATCTTTACCGACCTGTCCGCCCCCTGAGGGGAAAAGAAAGTTTTTCTTTACAAACCGGAAAAAGACTGCTATAATAATCAGGCACGTTGAGAAACGCGCCCGTAGCGCAATTGGATAGAGCGTCAGATTCCGGTTCTGAAGGCTGGGGGTTCGAGTCCCTTCGGGCGTACCAAAAAGAAAGACACG
>CALWWS010000196.1 GCA_944385305.1 uncultured Oscillospiraceae bacterium
CCACCACCGAGGTGAAGGTGTTTGAGACTGAGGACGCCATCCGCTCCGGGGCGGACGAGATTGACATGGTGATCAACCTGGGCTGGGTGAAGGACGGGCGGTGGGACGACATCCTGGAGGAGATCAAATCCGTGAAGGAGTCCTGCCAGGGACGCATCCTTAAGGTGATTGTGGAGGCCTGCCTGCTCACCCGGGAGGAGAAGATCAAGCTGTGCCAGCTGGTCACCCTCTCCGGGGCGGACTATATCAAGACCTCCACCGGCTTCTCCTCCGGCGGGGCCACCCGGGAGGATGTGGAGCTCTTCCGGGCCCATATTGGCCCGGGGGTGAAGATCAAGGCCGCCGGGGGCATCCGCACCCTGGCCGATGGGGAGGACTTCCTCCGCCTGGGGGCCGACCGCCTGGGCGCCTCCGCCCTGGTAGGGCTGGCCAAGGGGCAGCCTTAATGAAAGAGAAAAACGCACCCTCCGCCGGTTGGGCGGAGGGTGCGTTTTTGTGCACAGGGCTCTATTCGATCACCTGGATGGACTTCCACCTGCCCCGCCAGAAGCGCACCAGGAAGAAGGCGGCGCGCACAATCCAGTCGGCGCACATGGCCAGCCACACCCCGGCCAGGCCCAGGCCCAGGCCCCAGGGGGCGGAAATGGCGTAGCTGAGCACCACCCGGCAGGCGAACATGGAGCACAGGGAGATGATCATGGTGAAGATGGCGTCCCCCGCCGCCCGCAGGGCGTTGGGCGGGGTAAAGGCCAGGGGCCAGAAGAGGATGTAGAAGAAGGCGGACAGGCGCAGCACCCGGGCGGCCATGTCCGCCGCCTGGGGGCTGAGGTTGAAGATCCCGGTGAGGGGGACGGCGGCGAAGAAGGAGACCACCCCCAGCGCCCCGATGAGCAGCCCGCAGATCCCCACCAGCTTTTTCGTGTAGCCCACCGCCTGGGCGGGGTCCCGTGCCCCCATGCACCGGCCCACCACCGTGATGAGGGACAGGCCCAGGGCCTGGCCGGGGACGATGAGCACCCCGCTGATGCTGTTGGCGATGGCGTTGGCGGCCACGCTGGCGGTGCCGAAGGAGGTGATGAGGTTGAGCACCAGCAGCTTGTCCACCTGGAACATGCCGTTTTCCATGCCGTTGGGCACGCCGATGAAGAGCAGGCGGCGGATCATGTCCCACCGCAGGCGCACCCGGAGGATTCCGGTGACCCGCACGGTGTTGTACGGGCGGTTGAGCAGGGCCATGATAATCACCGCCGCCGCCACCCGGGAGGCCAGGGTGCCGATGCCCGCCCCCGCCGCCCCCATGTGGAAGCCGTAGATGAACACGGCGTTCACCGCGATGTTGATGATATTCACCAGCAGGGAGCAGAACATGGACACCTTGCTGTTGCCCATGGAGCGGAACAGGGCGGCCCCGGCGTTGTACACCGAGATAAAGGGGTAGGCCAGGGCGGTGAGCAGGAAGTAGATCAGGGCGCTGTCCATCACCGCCGGCTGCACCCTGCCGAAGATGAGCAGCAGGATGTGCTGGCGCAGCACAAGGGCCAGCACCATGAGCACGGTGGAGACAAACACCACCGTGTAGAGCAGCTGCCTGGCGGCCGTGCAGGCGTTCTCCTCCTCCCGCCGGCCCAGGTACTGGGAGACCACCACCGCCCCGCCGGTGGACAGGGCGGCGAAGATCTGGATGACCAGCAGGTTGAGGTTGTCCACCAGGGACACCCCGGACACGGCAGCCTCCCCGCTGGTGGTGACCATGACGGTGTCCGCCATGCCCACGGTCATCAGCAGCAGCTGCTCAATGACCAGGGGGATGATCAGCCGCAGTAGGTCTTGCCGGGAGAAGAGGGCCTGCCGGGGCGGGGCGGTTTGTTCTCCCAAGGAATTCATCTCCTTTTATGGCCGGTTCAGGTAGCGGCGCACCGTTTCCTGGGCGTGGGCGGCGATCTCCCCCTCGTCGGCGGTGACCAGCTGGCCGTGCTGCACCACGGGCACGCCGTTGACAATGGTGTAGTCCACCGGCCCCTTGAGCCCCACGGTGCCCAGCAGGGACATGGGGTCAAACTGGGCCCCCGCCAGCTCCAGCCGGTTCAGATCCACCAGGAACAGATCGGCAGCCATGCCCGCGGCCAGGCAGCCGATATCCAGCCGCCCCAGCAGCCGGGCCGAGCCCCGGGTGGCCAGCTTCAGAATGTCGTACCCCGTGGGGGCGTCCTGGCTCCAGGACAGGCGGTGGAGCAGGTAGCACACCCGCAGCTCCTCCAGCAGGTTGCTGCCGTCGTTGGAGGCCGAGCCGTCCACCGCCAGGCCCACGGGCACCCCCAGCTCCAGCATCCTGGGCACCGGGCACACGCCGGAGGAGAGCTTCATGTTGGAGATGGGACAGTGGGCCACGCCGGTGCCCGTCTCGGCCAGCAGGTGCAGCTCGTCGTCGGTAAAGTGGATGCCGTGGGCGTACCACACGTCGGGGCCCGTCCAGCCCAGGCTGTGCATGTAGGCCAGAGGGCGCATGCCGAACTTCTCCAGGGTGTACTGCTCCTCGTCCTTCGTCTCGGCCACGTGGGTGTGCAGACGCACCCCCAGCGAGCGGGCCAGCCTGGCGCTCTCCCGCAGTAGATCCCCGGACACGGAGAAGGGGGAGCAGGGGGCCAGGGCCACCTGGCGCATGGAGAAGCGCCCCGGGTCGTGCCACACCCGCACCAGCCGCTGGGCGTCCTCCATAATCTCGTCGATGGTCTGCACCACGCTGTCCGGGGGCAGGCCGCCGTCCTTCCTGGAGAGATCCATGCACCCCCGGGAGGCGTGAAAGCGCACCCCGACGCTCTGGGCCGCCCGGAACTGGGCGGCGATGAGATCCCCGGCGTGGGCGGGGAAGACGTAGTGGTGGTCAAAGCAGGTGGTGCACCCGTTCTTCACCAGCTCCGCCAGGCCCAGGCGGGTGGAGGCGGCGACCACCTCCTCGTCCAGGTTCTTCCACACCTCGTAGAGGGTGACCAGCCAGGGGAAGAGCTCCATCCGCTGCACCTCGGGCAGGTTGCGGGAGAAGAGCTGGTAGAGGTGGTGGTGGGTGTTGATGAGCCCGGGGTAGACCGCCATGGAGGAGGCGTCAATCACCTGGTCGGCCCGGCGCAGCTCGGGGCCGATGTACTCAATGGCGTTGTCCCGGATAAACAGGTTGGCGTGCTGGTGGAGGGTGTCGCTGTCGTCGCAGGAGACAATGTACCGGGCGTTTTTGATCAGCAGGGTGGACATAACGGCGCCCCCTTTCTCTGGCATCTGCTGTATTACAACTCTGTTTTAACACAGCCGGGCCGGGATGTCAACGCGGCGGAGAAAACAGGGGAAAAAAGCCGCGCCGGCCCCCTCGGGCCGGCGCGGCACGGCGCTCACTGGATGGAGACGACCTGGTAGCCAGCCTCCTCCACCGCCTTTTTCAGATCCGCCTCGGCGGCGTCGCCGGTGACCGTGGCGGTCTTGTCCGCCAGGCTCACCACGGCGGTGACCCCGGGCAGGGAATTGAGGGCCTTTTCCACATGGGCCTGGCAGTGGGCGCACATCATGCCCTCGATGACCATTTTACGTTCCATTTTCTTTCCTCCTGTCTGTTGTGGGGACTGCGGCCTCTCCCGCTCCGGGGCCGTACCCCGGAACAGCTTGAGCCGCAGGGCGTTGGATACCACGCACACCGAGCTCATGCTCATGGCGGCGGCGGCGAACATGGGGGAGAGCTGGAGGTGGAAGAGGGGATACCACACGCCCGCCGCCAGGGGAATGCCGATGATGTTGTAGAGAAAGGCCCAGAAGAGGTTTTGCTTGATGTTTCGTATCACCGCCCGGGACAGGCGCACGGCGGTGACCGCGTCCAGCAGGTCGCTCTTCATGAGCACCACGTCGGCCGACTCGATGGCCACGTCGGTGCCCGCCCCGATGGCGATGCCCACATCCGCCCGGGCCAGGGCGGGGGCGTCGTTGATCCCGTCTCCCACCATGGCCACCCGCCTGCCCCCGGCCTGGAGATCGGCCACCAGGCGCTCCTTGTCCTGGGGGAGTACCTGGGCGACGACCCGGTCCACCTGCATGGCGTCTCCCACCGCCTGGGCGGTGCGGGCGTTGTCCCCGGTGAGCATCACCACCTCCATGCCCATCTCCCGCAGGGCGGCCACGGCGGCGGCGCTGGTGGGCTTGGGGGGATCGGCGGCGGCCACCACTCCCAGCAGCCTGCCGCCCAGGGCGAAGAAGAGGGGAGTGCTGCCCCCCCGGGCCAGCTCCTCCGCTTTGGGGGCCAGCTCCCCCAGGGGGATGCCCGCCTCCTCCAGCATGGCCTGGCTGCCCGCCAGGGCGGGTGCGCCCCGGTAGCGGGCGGTGATCCCCCGGCCGGGGACGGCCTGGAACTCGTCCACCGGCTCCGGGGAAATGCCCCGGGCGGCGGCCTCCTTCAAAATGGCCTCCGCCAGGGGGTGCTCCGAGGGCCCCTCCAGGGCGGCGGCGGCGGCCAGCAGCTCCTGCTGGGTCACCCCGGGGACGGGCAGGCAGCAAGTGACCGCCGGGGCCCCCTGGGTGAGGGTGCCCGTCTTGTCCAGCACCACCGTCTGCACGGTGTGCAGGGTCTCCAGGGCCTGGGCGGACTTGATGAGGATGCCGTTTTCCGCCCCCTTGCCGGTGCCCACCATGATGGCCACCGGAGTGGCCAGCCCCAGGGCGCAGGGGCAGGAGATCACCAGCACGGACACCCCGGCGGTGAGGGCCCGGCCCACGTCCCCGCCGGTGGCAATAAGCCACACCACGGCGGTGCCCAGGGCCACGGCGATGACGGCGGGCACAAAGATCCCCGCCACCCTGTCCGCCAGGCGGGCGATGGGCGCCTTGGAGGAGGACGCCTCCTCCACCAGGCGGATCATCTGGGCCAGGGTGGTGTTCTCCCCCACCCGCAGGGCCCGGAAGGTAAAGGAGCCGGACTTGTTGATGGAGGCGGCGGCCACCCGGTCCCCCGGCCCCTTCTCCACGGGCAGGGACTGGCCGGTGAGCGCGGACCCGTCCACTGCCGCGCGGCCCTGGGTGACCACCCCGTCCACCGGGATGCGCCCGCCGGGGCGCACCACCACCAGGTCGTCCACCCGCACCTCCTCCACCGGGATCTCCACCTCGCCGCCCTCCCGGAGCACCGAGGCGGTCTTGGGGGCCAGATCCATCAGCCGGGTGATGGCCTGGCCGGTCTTGCCCTTGGAGCGGGTCTCCAGCCACTTGCCCAGGGTGATGAGGGTGAGGATCATCCCCGCCGACTCAAAGTAGAGGTCCATGGACCACCGCTCCACCCGTGCCATATCCCCGTGGCCCAGGCCCCAGGCAATCTGGAACAGGGCGGCGGCGCCGTACACCATGGCGGCCGCCGAGCCCAGGGCGATGAGGGAGTCCATGTTGGGGGCGCGCCGGGCCAGGGCCTTAAAGCCCACCTTGTAGTACCTGTCGTTGAGGTACAAAATGGGCAGGGTGAGCAGGAACTGGAGAAGGGCGGTGACCAGCACATTGCCCGGATCGTGGAAAAAGGCGGGCAGGGGCCAGCCCAGCATATGCCCCATGGACAGGTAGAACAGGGGGACGAGAAAGACCAGGGAGGCGCAGAAGCGCCGCCTCATCCCGGCGGCCTCCTCCATGCCGTCCGCCCGCCGGGCGGGGGGAGCGCCGGCCCTGTCCCGAGGGAGAGAGGCGCCGTACCCCGCCGCCTCCACCGCCCGGATAATGCCCGCCGGGTCGGCCTGCTCCCCATACTCCACCAGCATGGAATTGCCCAGCAGGTTCACATTCACCTGCTCCACGCCGGGCACCTGGCGCACCGCCTTCTCCACATGGGCGGAGCAGGCCGAGCAGGTCATGCCGGTGACGTCAAATTTCTGTTTCATAGTCTCCTGCACTTTCTGATAAAATATGAGCGCCTTACTTCAAAATCCGCTCCAGGGTAGTGACAAACTCGTCAATCTTCTCCCCCCGCTCCTCCGGAGAGGCGGCCTGCTGCACGCAGTGGCGCAGATGGGCGGAGAGGATCTCCCGGTTCACCCGGCTGAGAATGGCCTGGGTTGCCATGAGCTGCTGGGAGATATCCATGCAGTAGCGGTTTTCCTCCACCATTTTCACAATGCCGTCCATCTGTCCCCGGGCGGTCTTGAGCAGGCGGAGCACTTTCTTCTGGTCTGCCATCATGTGTATAACACCCCCCTGGAGTGTAGTGTATACCAAAGAAGAAAAAAAGTCAAGCCCCGCCGTTGCGGCGGGGCTTGGGCGTTTGCGCGTGGGAGACGATCAGGCCTTCTCCTCGTTGGCCGTCCGGTCCCGGAAGAGCAGGGAGATGCACCACACGGCGGACAGGCCCACCAGGGTGTAGATCACGCGACTGAAGGCGCTCTGGGGGCCGCCGAAGGCAAAGGCCACCAGGTCAAAGCCGAAGATACCGATGCTGCCCCAGTTCAGGCCGCCGATAATGGCCAGAATCAGAGCGATTTTGTCGATGATCACGGGATACCATCCTCCTCAAATTTGAGATATAGGCTCAGCATGCCCCGATTTGAGGAGAACATACAAAAAAATTTTTTTAGCTCCGGGATTCACAGGCGGGAGAGCAGGCCCCGGCGCAGGCCCACCGCCTTTTGGGGGCACAGCTCGTGGCAGCAGTAGCAGTGGATGCACGCTCTGGGGTTGACCAGGGCGGTGCCCCCCGGGCCGGTCATGGAGATGGCTTTGGCGGGGCAGGCGTCCCGGCAGATGCCGCAGCCCACGCACACCTCCGGCTTGATTCTGGGGGTGCTGGACAGGGCGGACTTGCACAGGCGGGCGGCGGGGCCGGTGAGGGGGCCCAGAAACTCCATGATATTGCTCCGCACATGGGCGGGGAAGCGGTAGTCGGGGATGCGCAGATCCTCCCAATCCGCCCCTACCAGCTCCACCTCCTCCACATGGGTGGGGGTGAGGCCCCGCTCGCCAGCGGCCAGCAGTACCGGGTTGAGGGCGCGGGGCAGGCCCATAATGGCCCCCGCCGCCACGTCCAGGGCCAGGGCGCTCTCCGAGGCCAGTAGCAGCCCCACCTGCCGGGGGGTGCCCGAGGCGCCGGGGCCCTCCCCCTCCATGGCCAGAACCGCGTCCATCAGGTTGAGCCGGGGGGGCAGGCGGAGGTTGAGATCCAGCAGCATGTGGGCAAACTGCACCTTGTCCGGGTGGGTGGCGTGGAAGCCCACCTTGGACACCCCGGCGATGAGGCCGAAGCTGTTTTTCACCGCCCCGGTCATGCTCATAAACAGATGGGTCTTCATCTTGCACACATTGAGAATGCCGTCGGCCCGGGCGGCGGGGGTGATGACCTCCATGCGCTGGAGTACCCGCCCCTCCGGGTGGGAGAGGGGGGTGGTACTCACGTCGTAGTTCAGCGCCGCTCCCGGCTGGGCCGCAGCCTGCTCCATGCCGCTGCGGGCGTAGACATGGCGCAGGGCGGCGGCGGAGTAGGGCCCGCCGGGGCTGTCAGCAATGGTCACCTTTGCCCCCTGTGCCGCCGCAAGCTTGGCCACGGCGGCCGCCACTGCCGGGTGGGTGCACACCGCCTGTTCCGGCTTTGCGGCCCGGAGGAGGTTGGCCTTGAGCAGCAGCTGTTCGCCGGGGCGGGCGAAGCGGCCCATGCCCCCCATCTGCTCCAGCAGGGCGGCAATGGACTCCTCGGTCCGGCTGTAATCGCCGCAGCGGCATACATAGACCTTGTGCTTCATGGAGCGCGATTCCTCCTTTGGCTGGGAGCTATGCCACCAGCCGGATACACAGCAGGGGCATGAGGATGAGTCCGATGATCACCGAGATGGTGTTGGTAAAGCCGGCCAGGGAGCCGTCCCCGCCGCACTTGTCGGTAAAGACCACCGCCAGCGCCCCGATGGGGGCGAAGGGGATGATGGCCAGGATTTGCCGGGTCTCCAGCGGCAGGGGAACCAGCCACAGGATGGCCAGGGAGAAGAGCACGGCCAGCCCCAGCCGGGCGGCCAGCAGCAGCATGGTGTCCAGCACATACTGGCGCTTTTTGGGGGGG
>CALWWS010000197.1 GCA_944385305.1 uncultured Oscillospiraceae bacterium
ATGCGGCGGCGGCTCACCTGCTCAATGCGGGTCTGTTCCATTACCTGCACAATCTGGCGGCTGAGCTCCTCCCCCCGCAGCCCCTTGGCCTGCCCCACAAAGCGCAGGTATTCCACCGGGGTCTCACCCAGGTAGAGGGGAGGCTGCTCGGGAAGATACCCAATGCGGCTTTTGGCCTGGTTGGGCTGCTGGAAGATGTCATAGCCCTCAATCTGCACCGTCCCCTCCGTGGCGGAGAGGCAGCCGGTCATAATGTTCATGGTAGTGGACTTTCCCGCGCCGTTGGGTCCCAGAAAGCCGTACACGTGCCCCTCCTCAATTTCAAAGGAGAGGTCGTCCACCGCCACCACATCGCCATAGCATTTTCTCAGGTGCTCCACTGTTATCATGGTTGACCTCCTTCTCGACCGGCGGCGCCGCAGTACGGCGCCTGTATTCCAGGTCATTATAAGCGCACCAACTGAAAGGGCGCTGAAATCAAACCCCAAATTTGCAAAAAAAGAGCGGAGCCGCAGGCGCGGCCCCGCAAGGGTTCTCTTTACTTGTCCATACAGAGCAGCTCCACATAGAAGGTGTTGACTCCACCCCCGCTCTGGGCCCAGATCTTCCCCCGGTGGCGCTGCACAATCCCCTGTGCGATGGACAGGCCCAGTCCGAAGCTGCCCGTCCGGCTTCTGGCCGGGTCAGCCCGGTAAAAGCGCTTAAAGATCTCCTCCAGCTCCTCCTCAGGGATGGGCTCCCCCTCGTCCGCCACCTCCAGGACGCACCGCCCTCTCCCCTGGCGCTTGAGAACCACCCAGGTGTTTCCCCCGGGCTTTACGTACTTGCGGGCGTTGTCCAGCAGGATCTCCACCACCTGGCGCAGCGTCTCCTCCTCTCCCTTGACCTGAATCCCCTCCTCCACCTGGGTAGTGAGGGTGAGGCCCCCCTCAAAAAAGCTGGAGGCAAAGGGCAGAGCCGCCCGGGTGACCACCCCGCTCCAGTCCACCGTACACAGGGGGGCGTGAGGCTGGGCGCTGTCCGTGCGGGCCAGCTCCAGCATCTGCTGGATGAGGGTGCTCATCTGCCGGGACATCACCAGGATATTGTCCAAAAATTTCGCCCGCTTTTCCCCGCCGCAGCAGGGGTCCTGCATGAGCTGGGCGTTGGTCATGATCACAGTCAGAGGCGTCTTGAGTTCGTGGGATGCGGCGGCCACAAACTGCCGCTGCTGCCCCCAGGCCCGCTCCACCGGCCGCACCGCCCACTTGGACAGGAGGATGCTCACCCACAAAAAGGCCAGAAAGCCCACCCCGCCGATGAGCAGGCAGCTCTTCATCAGCCCGTCTAGGGTGGCCCGCTCGCTGGAGATGTCAGCAAACACCAGACAGCGGCTGCCCGGGGTATCCAGGCGGTAGTAGCGCAGGTTGTACGGCTCAATCACCCCCAGCCGCCTGCTGGAGGAGGCGGCAGTTTCCACCAGGGTCTCCAACAGCCTCTGGTCGGTGAGGTCGTAATAACCCCCGCCGGTGGACAGCAGCTCCCCCATGGGGTCCAGCTCAATGGTGAAGAAGGGCAGGCGCACCTCTTCTCCCCGCTCTCCCGGCGTATCCAGCCGGAAGGGCTGCACGGCGATGCTCTCCATCATGCGGATGCTCTCGCTCTCCAGATTGGCCCGGGTGAAGTGGTACACCAGCCCCAGAATGATACACAGCATCACCGTCACAATCCCCATGTTCACCAGGACAAACTTAAAGCGCAGCTTCTTAATCATCCCCGCTCACCTCCAGGTGATAGCCCAGCCTGCGGATGGCTGTGATGCGGATATTGGAGCCGATGCTGGCCAGCTTCTTGCGCAGAAAGCCGATGTATACCTCCACGTGATTCTCCACCGCGTCCGAGTCGTAGCCCCACACCCGGGCCAGGATCATCTTTTTGGACAGGTTGCGCTCCCCCGCCTGGAGGAGAAAGCGCATGATGTCAAACTCCCGGGCGGACAGGCGCACCCTGTTCTGGCCGCAGATCAAGGTGGCGCAGGAGAGATCCAGGCTGGTGTTGCCAAAGCACAGCTCATCCACCTGGGCCCCCTGCCTGCGCAGCAGGGCGTTGATGCAGGCCAACAGCTCCCGCACGTCAAAGGGCTTGGTGAGATAGTAGTCCGCCCCGGCGTTGAGCCCGGTGATCCGATCCTCCAGAGCGGCGCGGGCGGTGAGCATCAGGATGGGGGTGCCCAGGCGCTTGGCCCGCACCCGCCGGGTGAGGGCATAGCCGTCTATCCCCGGCATCATCACATCCAGAATCAGCAGCTCGTACACTCCCAGCTCGGCGTACTCCTCCCCTGTCTCCCCGTCGTAGACCACCTCCACCTCAAAGCCCTTGCCCCGCAGCAGCTCCCCGATGGAGTCGGCCAGCAGCTTTTCGTCTTCCACTATCAGGATCTTCACGACCCACACCTCTTTTCTGTTTATTTTTACTCTACTGCACAAAGCTGAAATTACCCTGAAAACCAGAAAAGCTGAGGGCAGATCTTCATTGCCCCCTGTCCAAGGGAGGACAAATCTGCTACACTGTGAGTAAGAGCCCCGGCGGATACCGTCCGCCGGGAGGTGTGAGGTGTCCTATGGCAAATATCATTGAAGTGACCGACTTTCAGCATCCCGCTCTGGACGTCTTTGCCCGGCTCACCCAGCTCCAGCTGCGCAGCCGGCTGGAGCCGGAGAAGGGCATTTTTATTGCCGAGAGCCCAAAGGTGATTTCCCGCGCCCTGGACGCGGGCTGCGTCCCCCTTTCCCTGCTCATGGAGCGCAAGCACATTGACGGCCAGGGTGCGGCCATCATCGCCCGCTGCGGGGACGCGCCGGTCTATACCGCCGGCCGGGAGGTGCTGGCACAGCTCACCGGCTATGAGCTCACCCGGGGCATCCTGTGCGCCATGCGCCGCCCCCTGCTGCCTCCGGTGGAGGAGCTGTGCGCCCATGCCCGCCGCCTGGCTGTGCTGGAGGGCATTGTGGATCCCACCAACGTGGGGGCCATCTTCCGCTCCGCCGCCGCCCTGCACATGGACGGGGTGCTCATCACCCCCACCTGCTGCGACCCCCTCTACCGCCGCTCCGCCCGGGTGAGCATGGGCACCGTCTTCCAGATCCCCTGGACCCGCATCGGGGACGCCCCCGGCCAGTGGCCCTCCCCGGGGCTGGATCGGCTGCACGCCCTGGGCTTTCAGACCGCCGCCATGGCCCTGACGGAGGACAGCATCAGCATTGAGGACCCCCGGCTGGCATCGGCGGACAAGCTGGCCATTGTGCTGGGCACTGAGGGGGACGGGCTGGCGGCGCGCACCATCGCCCGGTGCACCTACACGGTGCGCATCCCCATGTCACACGATGTGGACTCCCTGAATGTGGCCGCCGCCAGCGCGGTGGCCTTCTGGCAGCTGCGGGCCCGGTAGGGCCGCGCCGCACGGATATGTATCAAAGGAGGTGGGGATATGGAGACCTTTTCCTGCTGCAAGCTGGAGATTTTCGTCCCCGAGAGCCACTTTCCCGCCCTGTGTGAGGCGCTGTGGGCAGTGGACGCGGGACATATCGGAACCTATGACCGCTGCCTGTCCCACAGCC
>CALWWS010000198.1 GCA_944385305.1 uncultured Oscillospiraceae bacterium
TACTTCTCATAGCGGTAGTCCCCCGACTTGCCCCCGTGCTTCTCCACCAGGTGCACCCCGGTAATCTCCATGCCCTTGTCCAGGGCCTTGCACATGTCGTAGATGGTGAGCAGGGCCACGCTCACCCCGGTGAGGGCCTCCATCTCCACCCCCGTCTGCCCCGTGAGCTTCACGGTGCACACCGCCTCCACGGCGCACGCCTCCTCTAAAATGCGGAAGTCCACCGAGGCGTGGGAGAGGGCCAGGGGGTGGCACAGGGGGATGAGCTCGCTGGTGCGCTTGGTGGCCAGAATGCCCGCCACGCGGGCCACACCCAGCACGTCCCCCTTGGCCGCCGTGCCCCTCTGGATGGCGGAGAGCACCGCCGGGGAGAAGCGGATCTCCCCCCGGGCCACCGCCGTGCGGCAGGTGGGGGCCTTGGCGGTCACGTCCACCATGACGGCGTTGCCCGCCCCGTCAAAGTGATTGAGCTTTGCTTCCATTTCAAAACGCCTCCTGACCGGATAAGAGGTAGACCGTCCCCTCCGCCCCCCGCTCCAGGGGGGGCGACCCGGCGGGCAGCTCCACCAGGCAGTTGCACCCCACCAGGGAGGCCAGCTGCCCCGAGGAGTGGCCGGGGGGGAGGGTCACATGGCCGTCCGCCCACCGCCCCCGGAGGAAGCGGCGGGTGGGGCTGGCCTTGGGGAAGGGGGTGTCGATGATCGCCCGGGTCCGCCGGGGAAGCAGCCAGTCCTCCCCCGAGAGGGCGGAGAGCAGCGGCACGGCCAGCAGCTCGAAGGTGGCGGCGGCGGCGAAGGGGTTGCCCGACAGGGACAGGATGGGCTTGCCCCCGTGCCGGGAGAAGAGGGCGGGGGTGCCGGGCTTCAGGTTCACCCGCCAGTAGATTTGCCCGGCCCCCAGCAGGGGGAGGGCCTGGTGGAGGATGTCCCGCTCCCCCACGGACACCCCGCCGGTGGTGAGCAGGAGGTCGCAGCTCTCCAGCACCCCGGCCATGACGGCGGCGGCCTGGGCGGGGTCGTCGGCCACATGGCCCGTCACCACCCGGCGGATGCCCAGCTGGCGCAGTCGGGCGGAGAGCAGCAGGCCGTTGGAGCCGTAGATCTTCCCGGAGGGCAGGGGCGCGCCGGGGAGAGCCACCTCGTCCCCCGTGGTGATGAGGCCCACCGAGGGGCGGCGGCGCACCGCCACACGGGCGGCCCCGGCGGAGGAGAGCAGGCCGATGGCGGCGGGGGAGAGGCGGGTTCCGGCGGGGAGGAGCACCTGCCCCGCCCTGAAATCCGCGCCCCGGCGGATGTAGTTTTGTCCCGGGGCCACGGGTCGGAAAATGCGCACCGTGGGGCCGTCCCGGCGGGCGTCCTCCTGGCGGATGACGCAGTCGCATCCCGGGGGGAGCATGGCACCCGTGGTCACCTGCACCGCCTGGCCGGGGCCCACGGCGGCGCGGGGGACGTCCCCGGCGTACACAGTGTCCACCACCGTGAGGGACACGGGCTGCTCCGGCCCCGCCCCGGCGATATCCGCCCCCCGCAGGGCGTACCCGTCCAGGGGGGAGCGGTCAAAGGGGGGCTGATCCAGCCCGGCGGCGAAGTCCTCCGCCAGGGTGCGGCCCAGGGCGGCGGACAGCTCCAGGCCCTCCGCCCCCAGGGGGGCGAGGCCCTGAAGCTCCAGCTCCACCGCCCGCTCCAGACTGATGCGCTCCTCCATGCTCACACCCCCTTGCCGAAGGGGCAGACGGGGTAGCGGCAGCTCTCACAGCCCAGGCACAGACCCCCGTGGCCCATGCCCCGCAGCTCCCGCCGGGTGACGGGCACCCCGGCGGCCAGCCGGGGGAGCACCAGGTCAAAGACGGTGGCCTTGGCGTACATCACGCAGCCGGGCAGGCCCGCGATGGGCACGCCGTCGGCAAAGTAGCCCAGCAGGAACATGGCCCCCGGGAGCACCGGGGCCCCGTAGCACACAATCTCCGCCCCTGTGTCCCGGATGGCGGCGGGGGTGCGGTCGTCCGGGTCCACGCTCATGCCCCCGGTGCACAGCACCAGGTCCACCCCCTGCTCGTGGAAGTCCAGGGCGGCGGCGGTGATGGCCGCCCGGTCGTCCCCGGGCAGGCAGCGGTGGGTGACCGCGATGCCGTAGGCGGCAAGCTTCTTCTCAATGACGGGGGTGAAGGAGTCCTGGATGAGGCCCCCCGCCACCTCGCCCCCCGTGGTGATGAGCCCGCAGGTTTTCAGCTTGTAGGGGGTGAGGGACAAAATGGGAGTCTCCCCCGCGATGGCGTCCAGGGCGTCCAGCTTCTCCCCCGGGATGACCAGGGGGATGATGCGCATTCCCGCCAGCTTGTCCCCCGGCTGCACGGCGGTGTTGGTGTGGCGGGTGGCGATCATAATCTGATCCTCCCCGTTGAGGGCCTCCAGCCGCTGCGCGTCCACCCGGAACAGGCCGGGGCAGTCGGCAATGAGCTCGATCTTCCCCTCCTTCACCGCCGTGGGGTGCATGTGTTCATTTTGGCACAGGCGCAAAAGCCGCAGGGCGGCCTCGTCCTCGTGGAGCATGCCCGGCTGCTTCTCCCAGACATAGAGATGCTCCTTGCCCATGGACAGGAGCACGGGGATGTCCTCCTCCGCCACAATGTGGCCCTTGCGGAAGCGGGCGTCCTTGCTCACCCCGGGGATGATCTGGGTCATGTCGTGGCACAGCACGCGGCCCACCGCCCGGCGGGTTTCGATCAGCTTCATGGCTCGGCCTCCTTGTTATAAAAAAGAGAGCGCCGTCTGAGTACAGACGGCGCTCCCCCAAAAATTGGAAAACACGGCGGAAAGGCGGGCGGCGGCCCGGCCTCCCCGGCGGAGAGCGACTCCTTTTCAAAGACGGAAGGCGGCCCCGTTTCCAGAACCACCCGAACGGCGCAGCGCCCTGGGCCCGTGGGCCGGTAGGCGGGTGCGCTCGGAGCGGCGCAATATAAACTTCTGAGTGCAGTATACCACATCCCCCGGGGGATTGCAACGGGGGCTTTCCCTGTGGTATCCTTGGAGAAAAGGGGGAGAGAGCATGGAAAAACAGCCGGTGGTGGGGCGCTTCGCCCCCAGCCCCAGCGGACGGATGCACCTGGGCAACCTGTTTTCCGCCCTGCTGGCCTGGCTGTCCGCCCGCGCGGCGGGGGGCAGGATGGTGCTGCGCATGGAGGATCTGGACCCCGACCGGTGCAGGGAGGAATACGCCGCCCAGCTGGCCGAGGATCTCACCTGGCTGGGCCTGGACTGGGACGAGGGCTACGGCGTGGGCGGCCCGGCGGGGCCCTACCGACAGAGCGAGCGCACCCCCCTCTACGCCGCCGCCTTTGACGCCCTGGCCGCCCGGGGGCTGGTGTACCCCTGCTTCTGCACCCGGGCCCAGCGCCTGGGGGCCAGCGCCCCCCACCGGGCGGACGGACAGGCTGTGTACCCCGGTACCTGCCGCCGCCTGGCGGCGGCGGATCGGGCGCGCCTGGCCGCCCTGCGCCCCCCCGCCTGGCGGCTCATGGTGCCCGATGAGGAGCGGGCCTTTACCGACGGACTCCAGGGGGAGTACGGGGAGAACCTGCTGCGGGAGTGCGGCGACTTCATCCTCCGCCGCTCCGACGGGGTGTACGCCTACCAGCTGGCGGTGGTGGTGGACGACGGGGGCATGGGGGTGACCCAGGTGGTGCGGGGGCGGGATCTCCTCTCCTCCACCCCCCGGCAGCTCTGCCTCTATGAGCTGCTGGGCCTCACCCCCCCGGAATTTTACCACGTGCCCCTGCTGCTGGCCCCCGACGGGCGGCGGCTGTCCAAGCGGGACGGGGATTTGGACATGGGGGCGCTGCGCGCCCGCTTCACCCCCCAGAGGCTCACCGGCCTGCTGGCCCGCCTGGCGGGCCTGCGGCCCACCGCCGAACCCGTCACCCCCCGGGCGCTGGCGGCGGAGTTTCACTGGAGCCGGGTGGAGCGGGAGGACATTGTGGTGGACGGGAACTGGTTGAC
>CALWWS010000199.1 GCA_944385305.1 uncultured Oscillospiraceae bacterium
ATCCGAGTCGGGGTGGCGCACCAGGGAGAGCACCTTGCCCACCACTACATTTTTAATCTCCTCGCCCAGCGCCTGGGTACCCTCCACCTTGGAGCCGGAGAGGGTCATGGCGTCGGCATATTCCTTATCGCCGGCGGAGAGCTCCACAAACTCCGCCAGCCAATTGCGCGATAAATTCATGTCTATGTCTCCTTTATGTTAAAACTGGCTGAGGAAGCGGGTGTCGTTTTCAAAAATCAGGCGCAGATCGGTGATGCCGAAGCGGCGCATCACCAGCCGCTCCACGCCCATGCCGAAGGCCCAGCCGGAGTACACGTCGGTGTCGATGCCCACGCCCTGGAGCACCTTGGGGTGCACCATGCCGGCGCCCAGCACCTCAATCCAGCCCTCTCCCTTGCACACCCGGCAGCCCTTGCCGCCGCAGGCGTGGCACTGCACGTCCACCTCGCAGGAGGGCTCGGTAAAGGGGAAGTGATGGGGGCGGAAGCGGGTGACCGTCTCCGGGCCGTAGAGGGCCTTGAGGGCGGCGTTGAGGGTGCCCTTCAGATCCGCCATGGTGATCCCCTTGTCCACCACCAGACCCTCGATCTGGTGGAACATGGGGGAGTGGGTGGCGTCCACCTCGTCCTTGCGGTACACCCGGCCGGGGGCCACCACACGGATGGGCAGGGGCTGCTGCTCCATGGTGCGCACCTGCATGGGAGAGGTCTGGGTGCGCAGCAGCAGGGAGGAGTCCTCCTTGATGTAGAAGGTGTCGCTCCACTCCCGGGCGGGGTGGCCCTCCTCGGTGTTGAGCTTGGTGAAGTTGTAGTCGGCCAGCTCCACCTCCGGGCCCTCGGCGATCTGGAAGCCCATGCCAACAAAGATCTCCTTGAGCTCATCCAGCACGATGGACATGGGGTGCTGGTGGCCCAGCTCGGGCCTCCTGCCGGGGATGGTCACGTCCAGGGTCTCCTCCGCCAGCCGGGCCTCCAGGGCGGCGTGCTCCAGGGCCTCGCCCCGCTGCTCCACAGCCTGGGTAATCTCCTCCCGCACCTGGTTGGCCAGCTGGCCGATCACAGGGCGCTCCTCGGCGGAGAGCTTGCCCATCTGCTTGAGCAGGCCGGTGAGCTCTCCTTTCTTGCCCAGGTACTTCACCCGGACCGCGTCCAGGGCCTGGGCGTCCCCCGCCTGTGCCAGGGCGGCCAGGGCCGCCTGGCGGATTTGCTCCAGTGTTTCCTTCATATTCTTCGCTCCTTCTGCGTTTTTGACCATGCTTTGCCCGCCCAGGGCAACAAAAAAGCCCTTCCTCCCCAATCCGGGGACGAAAGGCATGCCTTCCGCGGTACCACCCACGGTTTCCGCGCCGATGCGGACACTCAGACCCCCGGTAACGGCGGGGCGGGCCGTCCCTGTCTCCAGGGCTGCTCCCGGGCGAACCAAGCGCGCTGCCGCTGAATCCGCTCTCAGCCGGTGACGGACCCTCTCTGGCGGGGCAGTTTTGCGCTATTTTCCCGTTCTTCGCGTTTGTACGGAATAAATTTATATCACAAAAGCGGTTGAAATGCAAGGGCAACTTTCCTATAATATGAGGGATACGGAAATCCGCCGGATACGGCGCGGGACAGGGGGAGCGGATATGGATATCGCCACCGCGGCGCAGATGCGCCAACTGGATGAGACGGCAATCGGGCAGCGGGGGATCCCCTCCACCCAGCTGATGGAGACCGCCGCCGCCGCCCTGACCCAGGCGGTGATGGAGCTGGCCCGGGAGGGCGGTCGAGCCCGCCGGGCGGTGTGCCTGTGCGGGGCGGGGAACAACGGCGGGGACGGGGTGGCCTGTGCCTGCATGCTCCTCCAGGCCGGCTGGAAGGTGCGCTGTGTGCTGGTGGGCAAGCGGGAGAAAATGACGGCGGACACCGCCGAGATGGCCCGCCGTCTGGCGGATGCCGGGGGCGAGCTGGAGGATTTTTGCCCGGATGACCAGGCCCTTGCCGCCTGGGGGGCGGAGGCCGGCGTGCTGGTGGACGCCCTGTTCGGCATCGGCCTGGCCCGCCCTCTGGCGGGGGACGCCCTGGCGGCGGTGGAGTGGATGAACGCCTCGGGCGTGCCCGTGGTGGCGGCCGACATCCCCAGCGGGGTGGAGGCAGACACCGGCCGGGTGCTTGGTGCGGCGGTGCGCTGCGCCGCCACTGTCACCTTTACCCGGGCCAAGGCGGGCCACTTCGTGGGGGAGGGCGGGCTGTGCACCGGCCGGCTTTTCGTGGCTCCCATCGGCATCCCGGAGGATTTGGTAGCCGGACTGGACTGCCCCGTCCGGGCGGTGGAGGAGGCCATGGTGCGCCTGCCCCGCCGGGCCCGGGACGCCCACAAGGGGGATTTCGGCAAGGTCTACATCCTGGGGGGCAGCGTTGGTTACACCGGCGCCCCCGTTTTTGCCGCCCAGGCCGCGGTGCGCTGCGGCGCGGGCCTGGTGAAGGTGGGGGTACCCCAGCCTGTGTGGCCGGTGGCCGCCGCCCGCCTGGCAGAGGCCATGCCCCACCCCCTGCCCGCCGGACCGGAGGGACAGCTCTCTCTGGAGGCGGGACTGGCTGCCCTGGAGCAGATGGCGGGATACGGGGTGTGCCTCATAGGTCCCGGCCTGGGGCGGGGCGGCGGGGTGTCCGCCGTGGTGCGCCGCCTGCTGGGGGAGCTGCGCCTGCCCGTGGTGCTGGACGCCGACGGCATAAACGCCCTGGAGGGACATATAGATGTGTTGGACGGCCGCCGCGGGCTGCTCACCGTCCTCACCCCCCACGACGGGGAGTTTGCCCGGCTGGGGGGCGACCTCACCGGGGGCGACCGGCTGGGCGCCGCCCGGGCCTTTGCCGTGGAGCACGGCTGCTGCCTGGTGCTCAAGGGACACCGCACCATCACCGCCTTCCCCGACGGGACTGCCTGGATCAACACCACCGGCAACCCGGGCATGGCCAAGGGGGGCAGCGGGGATGTGCTCTCCGGGATCATCCTGGCCCTGCTGGGCCAGGGGCTGCCCGCCCGGCGGGCGGTGCCCATGGCGGTGTGGCTCCACGGCGTGGCGGGGGACTGGTGCGCCGGGGAGCTGGGGGAGTACGGCATGACCCCATCGGACATGGTGGAGGCCCTGCCCCGGGTGCTCAAGCGGCAGGCCGAATTGTAATCAGGGAGGAAAACAGACGTGCGCCGTCGGAGGATGTGCGTACCAATGATACTCCTGGCCCTTGCCCTGTCCGCCTGCGGGCAGGCCCAGGGCAGCCAGGCCGAGCAGCTGGCCCTGGAGATCCGGGGGGAATACCTGGATATGCAGGGCTGTACCGCCCGGGCGGAGCTCACCGCCGACTACGGGCAGCGGGTATACCAGTACACCGTGGACTTCAGCTATGTCCGGGACGGGGAGAGCGTGATGACCCTGGCCGCGCCGGAGAATGTGGCGGGAGTCACCGCCCGGCTGGACGGGGAGAGCGCCGTGCTGGAGTTTGACGGGACCCGCCTGGAGACCGGCCCCCTGGGGGAGCACGGGATCAGCCCTGTGCAGGCCCCCGATACCCTGCTCGCCTATGCCCGGGAGGGCTTTATGGCCGAGTGCGGCATGGAGGAGCAGGAAGAGGCTGCGGTGCTGGCGGTGGTGTGCCGCGACCCCAAGGTCAGCGCCGGGACGGGGGAGGAGGTCACCCTGTGGTTTGACCCGGACACCCACGCCCTGCTCCGGGGGGAGATCAGCCAGGACGGCTTTACGGTGATCCAATGCGAGTTTACCCAGTTCCAGGCCATTTTGGGCTCGGAGCAGGGCGAGTAACAAGGAGACAGAATACATGGAAGAGACACAGAAGAGAACCTGGGCGGAGATCTCCCTGCCCAATCTGGCACACAACTACCGCGCCCTGCGGGCCATGCTGCCCCCGGGCTGCCGGTTTCTGGGTGTGGTGAAGGCCAACGCCTACGGCCACGGGGCGGTGCCGGTGGCCCGCGCCCTGGAGAAGCTGGGGGCGGAGTACCTGGCGGTGGCCTGCCTGGACGAGGCCAGGGAGCTGCGCCAGGCGGGGATTGAAGCCCCCATCCTCATCCTGGGGGTCACCCCGGCGGAGTACGCCGGGCAGGTGGTGGAGCTGGGGGTGACCCAGTCCGTGGGGGACTGGGAGAGCGCGCAGGCCCTCTCCAGCGCCGCCCAGGCGGCGGGCAAGCGCCAGAAGATCCACATCAAGGCGGACACCGGCATGTCCCGCCTGGGCTTTTTGTGCGACGAGGCCAACAGGGGGGCCGCGGCGGAGGAGATCGCCCGGACAGTGGCCCTGCCCGGGCTGGAGGCGGAGGGAATTTTTACCCATTTCTCCGACGCCGACGGCAGCGAGGAGTTCACCATGCTCCAGTTCACCCGCTTTCTCGACCTGCTGGAGGATTTGAAGGGGCGGGGGATTACCTTTGCAATTCGCCATTGCGCCAACAGCGCCGCCGTGTTAAACTATCCCTGCACCCATCTGGACATGGTGCGCCCCGGCATCGCCCTGTACGGCCACTACCCCGACCCCTCCTGTGAGGGGCTGGACGGCCCCGGCCTTGTGCCGGTGATGACCCTGAAAAGCCGGGTGGCCGCCGTGCGCCGGGAGCCGGAGGGGGCCTACGTCAGCTATGGCCGCACCGCCCGGCTGGACGGGGCGCGGAAGCTGGCTGTCATCCCCATCGGCTACGCCGACGGCTTTTCCCGCCTGCTGTCCAACAAAGGCAGCGTGCTCATCCGGGGCATACCCCGCCCCATTGTGGGCCGGGTGTGCATGGACATGTGCATGGTGGAGGCCGGGGAGGATGTACGTCCCGGGGACGAGGCCGAGATCTTCGGGGAGTCTCTGCCCGCCGAGGAGAGCGCCGGGCACATGGGCACCGTCCAGTATGAGCTGCTGTGCGCTGTCTCCCCCCGGGTGCCCCGGGTGTACCGGGAGGAGTAGGAGGCAGGCACCCGCCGCCCGCCGGGAGCATATGCTGTCCCGGGGAGCCTCTGGCCGGATGGGCGGAGGGGATTCCTGTTTTTTACAGACAGGCGTATAATTCCCCGCGCCCCGTGGGAGAATCATAGTGACCGCGTTACATAGGCACGTCGCCTTGTGACGGTGGTGACTATCTTCCGGCGGAGTGTGAGCGTTTGTGGACAACAGCGTAAAACGAGGAGACATTTTCTACGCCGATCTCAGCCCTGTGGTGGGCAGCGAGCAGGGGGGCGTGCGTCCGGTGCTGATCGTGCAGAACGACACCGGCAACAAGCACAGCCCCACGGTGATTGCCGCGGCCATCACATCCCAGACCGGCAAGGCCCGTCTGCCCACCCACATTGAGCTCTCGGCCAAGACCTACGGGCTGCCCAAAAACTCCGTAGTGCTTCTGGAACAGATCCGCACTCTGGACAAACGGCGGCTGCGAGAGCACATGGGCCGGCTGGACGAGACATTGATGCACAAGGTGGACTCGGCCATTGCGGTCAGCTTCGGCCTGCACACGGACACCATGGTGTAAATACTGCCATTGACTGGGCGGGGCCGTTCAAACGGCGGCCCCGCCCCTCCAACAGGAGGTTTACTTATGAAGAGCAACCGCAAGTGGCCCGTCCGCCTCATCGCGGGGGGCCTGGTAACCCTGACCCTGGCCGGGGTGGCCCTGGCCGCCGGCACCCAGGGCAGCCAGAGCGACCCCCTGGTTACCCTGAGCTACCTCACCGAGAAGCTCACCCCCTCTATCCTGGCCCAGGTGGACCAGAAGATCACCCAGCGGGAGGAGCAGCTTGAAACCCAGCTCTCCGGCGTGGCGGAGGGCTACATCCAGCAGATGGAGGACAAGCAGGGGGGCTCGGGCGCGGTGTTTACCGTGGTTACCCTCACCCAGGGCCAGCAGCTGGTGGGCGGCGCGGGCTGCGAGCTGCTGCTGCGGGGGGGCACCGGGGTGTGCGTGTCCGACACCTCTCCCGGCCTCATCGACATGACCCAGGGGAGCACCCTGGCCAACGGCAGCGCCCTCTCCCTCAACCACCTCTACCTGGCCACGGTGGAGGGCCGGGGTGTGCTGGCCCGGGACACGGTTACCCTGCTGGTGCGGGGGAGCTACACTATAAAGTAAAATAGCTTTACATATATTTTCCCCAGAGGCGGCCGGACGCGGATGTGTCCGGCCGCCTCTTTTTGGCCTACCCGGCGGGCGGAGTACATAGAATGAAGGAGAGAGGGCTGAAAGGGGGGACAGGCGGGATGGAGCGGCGATTTCCCGTGGAGGGGGGACGGGGCTGGGTGAGCGTCCGGGAGGAGGGGGATCGGGCGGTCTGTCTGGCCCGCTTTGACGATAAAGGAGAAGGGCTTTACAAGGCTTATCTCCTGGGGAACGGGGGGCGGCTGGATCTGGGCGCTCTCCTGCCCGGGGAGGAGGGGCTGGCCCTCAAGCGGAATATCCCCCTGGAGCGGCTGCGGCAGGCGGGGGTCTGGCCCCCCGTTGGGGCGGGCGTACAGCTGGTGTCCCCCGCCAGGCGGGGGACGCCGCCCCCGCCGCCTCCGCCGGGCTGGGCGCGGGAGCCACGGCCCCAGCGGCTGATGGGGGAGGAGCTGCTGGCACAGTGCGCCGGGGAGCTGCGTGGGGCGCTGCTGCGCCGGGGGGAGGAGGGCTTTGCCCTGGCCGTGCCCTGGGTGCCCGGGCGGGAGTTTCCCCTCACCCCGCTGTTCTGCTTTGCCCGGGTGGAGGAGCTGGAGGGGCGCAGCTTCGCGGTGTTTTCCTTCAACCGCTGCGGCTGCCCCTGCCTTCCGCATAGGGAGGGCGGGGTGGTGGAAGGATAAGGGCCGGGCGGAGCGCCCGGAGGAGGCGAGGGAGCATGGCGCGCAGGGCGTGGAGAATTGTGCTGCCGGGGGTGCTGGGCGGAGTGCTCTCCGCCGCCAAGCTGGCCCTGGCCTGGCTGCCCAACGTGGAGCTGGTGAGCCTGCTGCTACTGGTGTACGGGGCGGCGCTGGGCAGGCGGGCGCTGCTGGCCGCCTGGAGCTTCTGCCTGGTGGAGCTTGTCCTGTGGGGGCCGGGCCTGTGGTGGCTGGCCTATCTCTACCTCTGGAGTATTCCGGCGGTGCTGGGCTGGCTGCTGCGGGACATGGAGTCCCCCTGGGGCTGGGGGGCGGTGTGCGGCCTGTTCGGGCTGAGCTTCGGGGCGCTGTGCGCCCCGGCCTGGCTGCTGGCCGGGGGGTGGGAGGCGGCCCTGGGGGGGTGGCTTGCGGGCCTGCCCTTCGACCTGGTGCACGGGGCGGGCAATTTTGTGCTGGCCCTTGCCCTCTTCCGGCCCCTGCGCACGGCGCTGGAGAGGCTGGAGGCCCGGCGGCGGGGGAGCGGCGGGGCGGGGTGATTGCCCTGTTGTAATCGGGCGGTATTTGCGGTATACTCATAGGGAATTTTACACAGGTAGGGGAACAGACCGGATGATCAATTACTTTGAGTTACACGCCCAGCCCGACGCCATCCGCGCCATCAGAAGCCTGGGCCTGGCCCACCTGGGGGACGCGGTGTTTGAGCTGATGGTGCGCTCTTGGCTGTGCCTGCAGGGCAAGGCCACCTCCAAGGGGCTGCACCGGGCCACGGTGCGCTATGTGGCCGCCCCCGCCCAGGCCCGGGCGGCGGAGGTCATCGCCCCCATGCTCACCGAAGAGGAGGCGGACGTGTTCCGCCGGGGGCGCAACACCAGCCCCCACAGCGTGCCCCAGAACGCCAGCCGGGCGGACTACCAGGCCGCCACCGGACTGGAGGCCCTGTTCGGCTGGCTGTGGCTGCAAGGGGAGACCGGGCGGCTTAACCAGCTGTTTGAGCGGATCATGGAGGGACAGGCATGCCTTTAGACGCGCTTTGCCTCACCGGCGTGGCCCAGGAGCTGCGGGCCGCCCTCACCGGTGGGAAAATAGATAAGATCTACCAGCCCGCCCGGGACGAGGTGGTGCTGGCCGTGCGCTGCCAGGCGGGGAATGTGAAGCTGCTGCTGTGCGCCAACCCGGGCCACCCCCGGGCCCACCTCACCGCCATCAACCGGGAGAATCCTGCCCAGCCCCCCATGTTCTGCATGCTGCTGCGCAAGCACCTCACCGGGGCCCGGATTCTGGAGATTGTCCAGCCCGAGCTGGAGCGGGTGCTGGACTTCCGCCTGGAGTGCGTGGACGAGCTGGGGGATCGGGTGGAGCGCCGTCTGGTGCTGGAGGCCCTGGGGCGCAACGCCAACCTGATTTTGCTGGACGGGGAGGGGAGGATCCTGGACTGCATGCGCCGGGTGGACGGGGACATGTCCCGCCAGCGGCAGGTGCTGCCCGGGCTGTTCTACCGCCTGCCCCCCGACACGGGAAAGGGTAATTTCCTGCGCATGACGGGGGAGGAGCTGCGCGCCGCCCTGGCCAACCCCCTGGGCCGGGAGGGGGACAAGCTGCTGCTGGATACCTTTCAGGGTATCTCCCCCCTCATCGCCCGGGAGCTGGCCTTCCGGGCTGGCGGGGACGGGGAGGCCCTGGCCGCCCAGGTGGAGGCCCTGGCCGCCCAGGTGGAGGGGGGAGACTTCGCCCCCTACCTGCTCACCCGGGCGGGCAAGGCGGTGGACTTTACCTTCCTGCCCATCCTCCAGTACGGGCCGGACACCCAGTGCTCCCGGCAGGAGAGCTTCTCCGCCCTGCTGGACGGGTACTATGAGAGCCGGGAGGCCGCCGAGCGGGTGCGCCAGCGGGGGCAGGATCTCCTGCGCAGCGTCACCGGCGCCCGGGATCGGATCGCCCGCAAGCTGGCCGGCCAGCGCAAAGAGCTGGCGGACACGGAGGACCGGGAGCGCAAGCGGGAGCTGGGGGATATCATCACCTCCAACCTCCACGCCATGCACGCCGGGATGACCGTGCTCCATGCCCTGGACTACTACGACCCCCAGGGTGGCGAGGTGGACATCCCTCTCGACCCCCTGCTCACCCCCCAGCAGAACGCGGCCAAATATTACAGGGCCTACAACAAGGCCAAGACCGCCCAGAAGATGCTCACCATCCAGATCGAGAAGGGGGAGGGGGAGCTGGAGTATCTGTCCAGCGTGCTGGAGAACCTCACCCTGGCGGAGGGGGAGCGGGGTCACCAGGAGGTCCGCCAGGAGCTCACCGAGACGGGCTACCTGCGCCGCCAGGGGAAAAGCGCCCAGCGGGTCAAGACGGCGGCGGGCAAGCCCATGGAGTTCCGCTCCTCCACGGGCAAGCGCATCAGCGTGGGGAAAAACAACGCCCAGAACGACCGGCTGACGTGCAAGCTGGCCTACAAGAGCGATATCTGGCTGCACACCCAGAAGATCCACGGCTCCCACGTCATCCTCTGGCTGGAGGGGGGCGAGGCGGACGCCCAGAGCCTCACCGAGGCGGCCCAGCTGGCCGCCTGGTTCTCCCAGGGGCGGGAGCTGGATCGGGTGGCGGTGGACTATACCCCGGTAAAATATGTGAAGAAGCCGGCGGGGGCCCGGCCGGGCATGGTGGTGTACACCACCTGCCAGACCGCCATGGTGCGCCCCGACCCGGAGCTTGCCAAGCGATTGAGGGTGAAATAAGATGGAAGCGTGTCACATTCTCGTGGTGGAGGACGACCAGGACATCAACAAGCTGCTCTGCCGGATTCTGGAGGGGGCGGGCTACCAGTGCCGCCCCGCCTTCTCGGGCAGCGAGGCCCTGCTGTGGGCCGAGCGGTATGAGTACGACCTGGTGATGCTGGATCTCATGCTCCCCGGCCTGACCGGGGAGGAGTTCATCGCCCAGATCCGCCGGAAGAAGACCATGCCCATCCTGGTGCTCTCCGCCAAGGCGGCCCTGGAGGACCGGGTGGCGGTGCTCAGGCTGGGGGCGGACGACTTTATCCCCAAGCCCTTTGACAACGACGAGGTGCTGGCCCGGGTGGAGGCCCAGCTGCGCCGGTACAAGCAGTTTTCCGCCGGGGGCGGGGGCGCGGTGCTCACCTGCGGGGATCTGGCCCTGGATCGGGAGGGGGTTTCCGTGACGGCGGCGGGGAAGCCCGTCTCCCTCACCGCCCGGGAGTTTGAGATCCTGGCCCTGCTCATGGCCCACCCCAAAAAGGTGTTTACCCGGGAGCAGCTCTACCAGCAGGTGTGGGGCGGGGAGTACATGGGGGACGACAACACGGTGAACGTGCATATCTCCAACCTGCGCGCCAAGCTGGCCAAGGCCAGCCCCGCCGAGTATATCAAGACGGTGTGGGGCATCGGCTTCAAGATGGCGGATCTTTAGCCTTTCTTCACCTTTGCTTAAAGGGGGATTATTGCCTTTGGGCTATACTCAGGCTATCCTCCCACAGAAAGGTTGATGCCAAATGGCAGAGCATGTTCTGGTCACCCGGGGGCTCACCAAGCGCTACGGGGGCCACCTGGCGGTGAATCACGCCGATATCACCATTGAAAAGGGGCAGATCTACGGCCTGGTGGGGCGCAACGGCGCGGGCAAGACCACCATCATCCGCATGATCACCGCCCAGACCATCCCCACGGCGGGGGAGCTGGAGCTCTTCGGGGCCGTGGAGCCCGCCCAGCTGGGCAGAATGCGCCGGCGCACCGGCGCCATGGTGGAGACCCCCAGCTTTTATCCCTACCTCTCCGCGGCGGAGAATCTGGAGTACTACCGCATCCAGCGGGGCATCCCCGGCCGGCACGTGGTGGGGGAGGCCCTGGCGACGGTGGGGCTTGCCGACACGGGGAAAAAGAAGTTCAAGAACTTCTCCCTGGGCATGAAGCAGCGGCTGGGCCTGGCCCTGGCGCTTATGAACCACCCGGACTTCCTGCTGCTGGACGAGCCCATCAACGGCCTGGACCCCCAGGGGATTGTGGAGTTTCGCAACATCCTGCTGGAGCTCAACCGCCAGCGGGGCACCACCATCTTCATCTCCAGCCACATCCTCACCGAGCTTGCCAACCTGGCCACCCACTACGGCTTTCTGGAAAACGGCATGATGCTGGAGCAGATCTCCGCCCGGGACCTGGAGGAGAAGTGCCGGGCCTGCCTGGAGCTGGAGGTGGACGACGCCTCCCACGCCGCCCTGGTGCTGGAGCAGGCCCTGGGCGAGCGGGACTACGAGGTGCTGCCCGGCGGGATCATCCGCCTGTACAGCAGCCTGGACGAGCCCGAGCGGGTGACCCGCGCCCTGGTGGAGGGCGGCGTGGCGGTGCAGGGCGTGCACAGCCGGGGGGCCAACCTGGAGGACTACTTCCTGTCCATGATCGGGGGTGTGCGCCATGGTTAACTACATCCACGGTGAGTTTTACAAGGTACTGCGCCGGAAATACCCCTATATCTGCCTGGCGCTGCTGCTGGCGGGCGCGGGGCTGCTGGTGTGGGGCTGGGCCTTTACCAACGCCCACGGCAACCACGTGGATTTTGCCGCCGGGGGCGGCATGGCGGTCAGCCTGCTGGTGGTGGGGCTGTACGCCACCGTTCTGGTGTGCGACATGGTCTTTTCCGAGCAGTATAAATTCAGCACTCTGAAAAACGAGGTGGCCTACGGCCTGCCCCGGCGGCGCATCTACGTGGGCAAGCTGCTGGTGGCGGCGGCGGTGGGGCTGGCGCTGGCCCTGATTGTGCTGGCGGCGTACGAGGCGCTGTGCTACGCTGTGCTGCTGCCCAGCCCGGACAGCGGCGGCGTGATAGGTCAGGTGCTCTACTGCCTGGCCGCCTCCATCCCCCAGTGGCTGGCTGTCCTGGCCCTGTGCAACCTGCTTTTCTTCCTGATGCGCAGCAGCACGGTGGCTGCCTTTGTGGTCATCGGCGTCCTGCTTGTCCCCTCCAACCTGTTTACCATCATGGGGCTTCTGCTCCACCCGGCCTTCACCACGGCGGCGGCCTGGACCCCCGACGCCATTGTGATCAACGCCTACAAGTATGTGGGAGACGGGAGCTACCTGGCTGTCAGCTGGGCCCTGGGGGCGGCGTGGGTGGCAGTGTGCACCCTGCTGGGCCTGTGGGCCATGCACCGGAAGGAGATTCACTAAGGCATGCTCAACTATGTCCGCGCCGAGTTCTATAAGCTCACAGCCGGACGGCGTCTGCTCCCTCTGGGGGCGCTGCTGCTGGGGTGCGAGCTGCTGCTGGTGTCCATGTGGGCCATCCCGGGAGAGAGCGACTTCGCCTCCGCCGTGGGGTTGTCCATCGCCTTTTTGGGGACGGGTCTGGTGGTGGCCATCCCCCTGGCGTGGGCGGTGTGCGCCGGGGGCGGGCGGCAGGGTACGCTGAAAAATGAGATCTCCTTCGGCGTCCCCCGGGCCCAGATCTATCTGGGCAAGCTGCTTACCGCCCTGCTGGCGGGACTGGCGCTGGCCGCCGCCGCCCTGGCCTTCTACCTGGGAATGAGCTGGCTGCTGTGCAGCCACGGGGAGGCGGAGGCGGAGCGGGTTGTGCTGGGTATGCTGGGGTTTGTGGTGCTGTGCGCCCTGCCCCTTTGGATTGGCATGCTGGCCCTGTCCACCCTGGCCTTTCTCACCCTGCCCAGCAATACCATGGCGGCGGTGTTCCTCTTTCTCAGCATCACCCTGCTGCCCTCGGTGTTTGCCATCCTGATGCAGATTCAGGTGGGGCCTTTGCGCCAGGTAGGGGAGGTGGGAGAGGCTCTGCTGCTCACCACCCCCTTTCTGGAGTTCACCGGGCTTATGGACTGGGGCTTTCCGGTGCGCTGCTGGGCGGTGGGTATGGGCTGGACGGCGGCCTCCACCGGGGCAGGGCTGGCCCTGTTTCACGGCAAGGAGCTGTAAGGATTTCCCGGCGGGGAGAGAGGAGGGGCGGACATGGCGGCGGTTATCTGTATCGTTCTGGGCTGTCTGTGCCTCTGGCTGGGGCTGCAGGTGTACACCGCCCGGCGGGGACTGCGGGGGGCAGCCCGGCAGCTGCGGGAGCTGGAGGAGACCGGCTCCCGGGTCCGGCTGCGGCTGGACGCCCCCAGCGCCCCGGCGGAGGAGCTGCTGGACGCCATCAATGCCCTGCTGGACCTGCGCCAGCAGGAGCAGGCCGCCTACCGCGCCCGGGAGCGGGATCTGCGCCGGCAGATCTCCAACGTCTCCCACGACCTGCGCACCCCCCTCACCTCTATTCTGGGCTACCTCCAGCTGCTGGAGGGGGAGGGGCTGAGCGAGGCCGAGCGGCGGGAGTACCTGGAGATTGTCCGCCGCCGGGCGAAAGCTCTCCAGAGCCTGATCACCGGCTTTTACGACCTGTCCCGGCTGGAGGGAGGCGAGTATCCCCTGAACATCCAGGGGGTGGATCTCCGTGCCAGTCTGTCCGGCCTGCTGGCCGCCTTCTACGACGAGTTTACCGGCCGGGGCTTTGAGATGGAGGTGGATCTGCAGGAGGGCCTGCCCCCTGTATCCGCCGACCCGGGGGCGGCGCTGCGGATCTTCACCAACCTCATCCGCAACGCCCTGGAGCACGGCTGTGAGCGGATGCAGGTGCGGCTGTTTGAGGAGGAGGGCCGGGTGGTCAGCCTCTTTGCCAACCGCACCGGGGAGCTGAGGCAGGAGGATATGCCCCACATCTTCGACCGCTTCTTTACCCGGGACAAGATGCGCACCGGCAGCAACACCGGCCTGGGCCTTGCCATCGTCCACGCCCTGGCCGGGCAGATGGGGTGCACCCTCTCCGCC
>CALWWS010000200.1 GCA_944385305.1 uncultured Oscillospiraceae bacterium
TCACCAGATACCCTTCCGCCCCCATATTGCGGGCCGGAGAGGAATTACCCCTCCGGTGGCCGGGCAAAGCGCCGGCCCTCCCCGGCGGGGCGGGTGACGCCCCGGCGATCCAGATACTCCAGCAGAAGCAGGGCATACTTGCGGGAGACGCCCAGGGCGTCCCTGGCCTGGGCCAGAGTGAAAGGAGCCTCCCCAAAGGCGGCGTACAGCGCCGCCACCGAGCGGCGGTACACTCCGGCGTGCAGCCGGTACCGGGGAGAGAGGGCCACAAGCACGCCGCTGTCCAGAAGAGCGCGGGCTGACTGCCGGCAGGCGGAGACGCCGGCGGGAAAGGCCGCCTCCACCCCGGCGTTGTCCGGGGGCGAGAGGGCGAAGTCCAGGTAGAGGGCCTCCAGCGCTGCCGCCGCGCCGGACTGGGGGCGGGGCGCGGTGCCGGGCAGGTAGAGCTTCCCCCCCGCGTTTTCCACCCGGTGGGCGGCCAGCAGGCGAGGGAGAAAGGCCGCTCCCCCCGCGCCCCCGCCGGGAAAGAGGCGGTGGAGCAGCTCCCCCCGGCTCAGCCCGGGGCTCTGCTCCAGCAGGGCGCGGGTGCGCCCCTCTAGACGATCCAGGGCGGCGGCGGACAGGCAGAAGCCGCCCTCCCGGGGACAGGAGAGCTGAGAGGGGGATATCCGGGCGTCCCGGCAGAGGGCCTCCAGAGGGAGGGGAACGTCGCCCGTCTCCTCCAGCAGACGGGCGGCCCGTACCGCCGGGTCGCCGGAGGCACGGGCTGCCAGCCCCGCCAGACGGCCGGGCTCCTGCCGCCCCCGCCTGGGGGGAGACAGGTTGAGCAGCACGCCGCCCCCCACAGTGGCCACCGGGGAGAAGAAGCGCACCACAAAGGGGTCCCCCGGCCGGGCGGCCAGAGGGGCGGGGAGGCGCAGCTGGGCAAAGCCGCTCTGTCCCGGCTCCAGCCGGTCATATCCCAGGAGGATGCAGCGGCAAACCAGGGAGCGGGCCCCGTGGTGGAGGTGAAGCTGGCTGTTGTTGATCACGGAAAAGGGGGCGTTGGGGAGCAGAGTGAGGGAGACGTCGGCCTGCCGGGTGAGCACCAGCGACCCGGGGGTACAAAGGGTGTCCCCCCGGCGGATTTGCTCAGAGTGCACCCCCGCCAGATTCACCGCCGCCCGGCTGCCCGCCTCAATCCGGGAAAGACTCTGGCCGTGGCGTTGAAGCCCCCGAACCCGGGCGGTCAGCCCGGCGGGGGCGATCTCCACCCGATCCCCCTGGGAGATGGATCCGGATGCCGCGGTACCCGTAACAATAAGTCCGCTGCCCGGGGCGGTAAAGACCCGGTCTATGTGCAGCACAAAGGGAATGTCCGGCTCCCGGCGGGGTTCAGGCAGGCGGGCAATAGCCCGGCGAAGCTCCTCCAGCCCCGCCCCGGTGCGGGCGGACACCGCCAGGCAGGGGGCCTGGGCCAGGAAGGTGCCTGCCGCCGCCGCCCGGATCTGCTCTTCCACCTGTGCAATGCGCGCCGGGCCGGCCAGATCGCACTTGGTAATCACCAAAATGCCGGAGGGCACCCCCAGCAGATGGAGAATGCCCAGGTGCTCCAGCGTCTGGGGCATGACCCCCTCGTCGGCGGCCACGGTGAGCAGCACGCTGTCCATCCCCGCGGCGCCGGAGAGCATGGTGGGGACAAATTTCTCATGGCCGGGCACGTCCACCACGCTCACCAGCCGCCCGCCGGGCAGAAGCAGGGGGGCAAAGCCCAGCTCGATGGTCAGGCCCCGGCGGCGCTCCTCTGCCAGACGGTCGGTGTCCACCCCGGTGAGGGCGCGGGTGAGGGCGGTTTTGCCGTGGTCCACATGACCGGCGGTGCCCAGGATCATGACGCCCCTCCTCCCCAGTGGGCGGCCAGGGCGGCGGCGGCGATTTCGTCATCCCCCGGCAGCAGAGTGCGCACGTCCAGCAGCAGGGTGTCCTGGCGGATATAGCCGATAATGGGGATCTCCCACCCCCGCAGGGCCCGCTCCAGCTCCGCCGCCGACTCCCGGACGGGGGAGAGGGCCACTGCCCAGCCCTCCAGGGGGCGGCCGGGCAGAGTGCCGCCCCCCGCCTCTCCGGCGCGAGGCACGGGGGTGCAGCGGCAGTGGGGGCCGCAGACCTGGGTGAGCCGGCAGGCCAGCTCTTCGGCCCGCCGGTGCAGCTCCTGGGGCGAGGCGGAGAGCATGGCGCACAGGGGGATGGACTGCCGGGCATGCTCCGGCTGGAGCCACAGGCGCAGAGTGGCCTCCAGGGCGGCCAGGGAGAGCTTGTCAATGCGCACCACCCGGGCAAATGGGTCGCTCCGCATGGCGGCAATGGCGGCAGCCCGCCCCACGGCGATACCCGCCTGAGGCCCGCCCACCAGCTTGTCTCCCGAGAAGCACACCACGTCCGCCCCGGCCTCCAGAGCCTGGGCGGCGGTGGGGCAGCCGGCAGGCCAGGGGCCGCTGGCGTTGAGAGCGCCGCCCCCAAGGTCATAGAGCAGGGGAACGCCATACTGCCGGGCCAGGGGAGCCAGCTCGTCCAGGGCGACCTCCTGAGTAAAGCCCACAACCTGGAAATTGCTGGGATGGACCTGTAAAATGGCACCAGCCCCTTGTTCCAGGGCGGCGGCGTAGTCGGACAGGC
>CALWWS010000201.1 GCA_944385305.1 uncultured Oscillospiraceae bacterium
GCCTGCGCCTACCGCAACGAGCTCACCTCCACCGGCGACGTGATTGCCAACGTGGCCTCCAACCCCAACGCCATCGGCTACGCCTCCCTGTCCGCCGTGGACGACACGGTGAAGGCCGTGGCGGTCAACGGCGTGACTCCCTCCGAGGCCACCGTGCAGGACGGCAGCTACGAGATTCAGCGTCCCTTCGTGGTGGTCACCAAGGAGGGCACCCAGCTCTCCCCCGCCGCCCAGGCCTTCCTGGACTACGCCATGAGCGCGGACGTGGCCGAGATTATCGCCAACGCCGGCGCGGTGCCCCCCGTGCAGTAACCCAACCTTTTACCCTCTCACCCCATACGCCGACTTCTGAAATACCCCCGCGTATAACTCTCTCTTTCCCGAACACGCCCCCTGACCGGGGGCGTGTTCCGGGCTGTCCATACGAAATTCGGAAAGGCTGGTCTCCATGAAAACAAAAGGCGCCCGCCACGCGGTGGAGCTGGGGATGAACATCCTCTTTCTCATCTGCGGGCTCATCGCCATCGCCTTCGTGCTGTTTATCAGCGTCTATCTCATCCTCTCCGGTCTGCCCGCCATCCGGGAGATTGGACTTATCGACTTCCTCTTCGGCAAGGAGTGGGCCTCCACCGCCGCCGAGCCCAAGTTCGGCATTCTCCCCTTCATTCTCACCTCGGTGTACGGCACCGCGGGGGCCATCCTGCTGGGGGTGCCGGTGGGGCTGATGTGCGCCATCTTTCTCTCCAAGGTAGCGCCCCCCCGGCTGCGCTCGGTGGTGCGTCCGGCGGTGGATCTCCTCTCGGGCATTCCCTCGGTGGTGTACGGCCTGGTGGGTATGATGGTGCTGGTGCCCGCGGTGCGCGAGGCCTTCAACCTGCCCGACGGGGCCAGCCTGTTCTGCGCCATCATCGTGCTGGCCGTCATGATTCTCCCCTCCATCATCAGCGTGTCCGAGACCGCCCTGAAGGCGGTGCCTCCCGAGTACGAGGAGGCCAGCCTGGCCCTGGGGGCCACCCACATTGAGACGGTGTTCCGGGTGAGCGTCCCCGCCGCCTCCAGCGGCATCGCCGCCAGCGTGGTGCTGGGCATCGGCCGCGCCATCGGGGAGGCCATGGCCATCCTCATGGTGGCGGGCAACGCGGCCAACATGCCCTCCCTCTTCCAGTCGGTGCGCTTTCTCACCACCGCCGTGGCCAGCGAGATGTCCTACTCCGCCGGCCTGCAGCGCCAGGCCCTGTTCTCCATCGCCCTGGTTCTGTTTTTGTTCATTATGATGATCAACGTCATCCTCAACTCGCTTCTCAAACGGAAGAAGGGGTGATATACTAATGGAAATGCAGCCTCTCTCCGGCAGGCGGAAGGTCTACGACCGCACCCTGCGCCTGCTGCTCTGGCTGTGCGCGGGGATCACCTGCGCCCTGCTGGTCTTTCTCATCGGCTATATCTTCGTCCGGGGCCTGCCCAACCTGAGCTGGGAGCTGCTCACCACCCAGAGCAGCTACCTCAAGGACACCATCGGCATCCTGCCCAACATTCTCAACACCATCTACCTGGTGGCGGTCACCCTGATCATCACCCTGCCCCTGGGGGTGGGAGCGGCCATCTACCTGACGGAGTACGCCGGCAACCGCCGTCTGGTGTCCGCCATCGAGTTTGCCACCGAGACTCTCACCGGCATCCCCTCCATCATCTACGGCCTGGTGGGCATGCTCTTCTTCTGCCAGTTTCTCCCCCTGGGCACCTCCCTGCTGGCGGGCTCCCTCACCCTGGTGATCATGACCCTACCCACCATCGTGCGCACCACTCAGGAATCCCTCAAGACGGTGCCCGCCTCCTACCGGGAGGGGGCCCTGGGCCTGGGCAGCGGCAAATGGCACATGATCCGCACCATTGTGCTCCCCTCCTCGGTGGACGGCATTGTCACCGGGTGCATCCTGGCGGTGGGCCGCATTGTGGGCGAGTCGGCCGCTCTGCTGTTCACCGCCGGCATGGGCATGAGCCTGAACAGCTTCTTCAGCTCCTTGGACAACTTCCTCCACAGCTCGGGCGCCTCTCTCACCGTGGCCCTGTACGTGTACGCCAAGGAGCGGGCGGAATTTGACGTGGCCTTCGCCATCGCCGCCATTTTGATGCTGCTCACCCTGGTGATCAACCTCACCGCCAACCAGGTGGGCAAGAGACTAAAGAAACAGTAAGGAGCGGCCGTTATGGACGAAAACATCATTCTCTCCGCCCGGGATCTGGATCTGTGGTACGGCTCCTTCCAGGCCCTCAAGCAGGTCACCCTGGACATCCCGGAAAAACAGGTCACCGCCCTCATCGGCCCCTCGGGCTGCGGCAAGTCCACCTTTTTGAAGACTCTGGACCGGATGAACGACCTGGTGCCCGGGGTGAAGATCACAGGCTCCCTCCAGTACCGGGGCCAGGAGATCTACGACCCCGCGGTGAATGTCACCTGGCTGCGCAAGCAGATCGGCATGGTATTCCAGAAGCCCAACCCCTTCCCCATGAGCATCTACGACAACATCGCCTACGGCCCCCGCACCCACGGGGTGCGCAACAAGAGCCGGCTGGACGACATTGTGGAGAGCTCCCTGCGGGGGGCGGCCATCTGGGACGAGGTAAAGGATCGGCTCAAGAAGTCGGCCCTGGGCCTCTCCGGCGGGCAGCAGCAGCGCATCTGCATCGCCCGGGCCCTGGCGGTGGAGCCGGACATCCTGCTTATGGACGAGGCCACCTCCGCCCTGGACCCCATCTCCACCTCCAAGATCGAGGATCTCATCGCCGAGCTGAAGGAGCGCTACACCATCGTCATCGTCACCCACAACATGCAGCAGGCCACCCGCGTCTCGGACAAGTGCGCCTTCTTCCTGCTGGGCCAGCTCGTGGAGTTCGGGGACACCACCCAGCTGTTCTCGGTACCCAAGGACAAGCGCACGGAGGATTATATCACCGGGAGGTTTGGATAACATGCGAAAGACCTTTGACGCCGAGCTCCAGGAGCTCAACTATGAGATGATCAACATGGCCGCCGCGGCGGAGGACGCCATCGACGTGGTCACCGAGTCCCTGGCCTCCGGGGACGACCAGGCGGCCCACGCGGCCATGGAGATGACCAAGAGCATGGACCAGATGGAGCGGGACATTGAAAACCGCTGCCTGCGCCTGCTGCTCCAGCAGCAGCCGGTGGCCCGGGACCTGCGCACCATCTCGGCGGCGCTGAAGATGGTCACCGACCTGCAGCGCATCGGGGATCAGTGCGCCAACATTGCCGAGATCGCCCTGCTGCTCAGCCAGCAGCAGCAGACCCGCACCCTGGCCGACATCCGCACCATGAGCCAGAAGGCGGGGGTGATGGTCAAGCGCTCCATCTTCGCCTACGTCAACCGGGACACCGACGCGGCCCAGGCGGTCATCGACCTGGACGACGAGGTGGACGGCTTTTTCCGCACGGTAAAGCGGGATCTGGTGGAGCTCATTGTGGCCAACAAGGAGCAGGCCGACCAGGCCATCGACCTTATCATCATCGCCAAGTATCTGGAGCGCATTGCCGACCACGCGGTGAATATCGCCCAGTGGGCCATTTTCTGCGTCACCGGCCAGATACAGGGCTGACTTTCAAAAGCAAGGGAAGTGATCACATGCCCAACGCCATTGTGGTGGTGGAGGACGACGAGAGCATCCGGGAGATGCTGCGCTACTATTTCCAGTCGGTGGGCTACGCCGTGCGGGCCTACGAGTCGGGGGAGGCTCTCTTCGACGGGGAGGCGGGCGAGAGTCAGCCCGCCGTGTACATCCTGGACATCATGCTGCCCGGCGTGGACGGGCTGGAGATCCTCCGCCGGCTGCGCTCCGGGGGGAAGAGCGCCGACGTGCCGGTGATCCTCCTCACCGCCCGCACCGCCGAGATGGACCGGGTCACCGGCCTGGAGGGCGGGGCGGACGACTACGTGGTCAAGCCCTTCGGCATCATGGAGCTCCACGCCCGGGTGAAGGCCCTGCTGCGCCGCACCCGGCGGCGGGAGGGGCAGATCCTCACCTGCGGCAGCCTGGAGATCGACCCCGCCGCCCGGGAGGTGCGCAAAAACGGCGTACCGGTGGAGCTCACCTTCAAGGAGTTTGAGCTGCTGCGCCTGCTGTGCACCCGCCGTGGGGTGGCCCTCACCCGGGACGAGATCCTCCAGGCGGTGTGGGACTACGACTACACCGGCGAGACCCGCACGGTTGACATGCACGTCAAGGCCCTGCGCCAGAAGCTGGGTGAGGATATCATCACCACCGTGCGGGGCGTGGGCTACAAAATCACCTAGAGGGCGAGAATATGAAAAAACGAATCATCGGCGCCACCCTGCTCATCGTGGTGTGCGCCCTGCTGATCTCCAATGTGGTGGGGGTCTTTCTCTTCCGGAGCCGGGAGATGAGCGCCGCCCGGGAAAATCTCCAGGAGCTTCTGATTCTCATGGACAGCCAGAGTGAAATCACCGATCCCCAGGGGGTGGCCGCCCAGTTCACCCAGGCCGCCCCGGGCAAGCGGCTGACCATCATCGACACCGACGGCACCGTCCTGGCGGACACCGAGGCCAATCCCGAGGAGCTGGAGGACCACAGCAGCCGCCCGGAGGTGGAGCAGGCCGCCCTCACCGGCTGGGGGGAGGCCTCCCGCCACTCGGAGACCCTGGGCACCACCATGCTCTACGTGGCCAAGCGCTTTGCCGACGGCATGGTGGGCCGGGCCTCCATGCCCCTGTCCTCCATCGACTCCCTGGCGGTCAGCGGCATCACCGGCTTTGTGCTGGCCTCCCTGGCGGGGCTGGCGCTGGCCCTGGTGCTCTCCCGGCGTCTGGCAAACCGGGTGGTGGCCCCGCTGAGCGCGGTGAGCCAGGCCCTCCAGGGTGTGCTGGACGGCACGGGCGCCCCCGGGCTGGAGGGCTACCAGGCGGATGACGAGCTGCGCCCCATTCTGCGCTACATCGACAAGCTCATGGAGCGGCTGGGGGGCTACATCCAGTCCATCACCGCCGAGCGGGACAAGGTGTCCCTCATCCTGGAGTGCATGGACGAGGGACTCATCCTGCTGGACACGGAGGGCCGGGTCCTGGCCATCAACCGGGCGGCCCGCACCCTCTTCGGCATCCCCCAGGGGGAGGAGGACGGGGCCCTGCTGCTCACCCGCTCCCGCCGCCTGCGGGAGGCCATTGAGCAGTCGGGGAAGGAGCACACCTGCGTGGTGGTGGATGTGGACGCCCTGGACGACAACGCCCGCTCCCTGCGCCTGTTCGTCTCTCCGGTGAGCGGGCGGCAGTACGAGGGGCAGACGGTGGGCACCTCCATCCTCATCTCCGACGTGACCCAGCTGAAGAAGGCGGAGGGCATCCGCTCGGAGTTCACCGCCAACGTCTCCCACGAGCTCAAGACCCCCCTGACCAGCATCAAGGGCTTTACCGACATGCTCTCCTCGGGGATGGTGGCCTCGGCGGAGGATCAGAAGCGGTTTATCACCCTCATCGGGGTGGAGGTGGACCGGCTCATCGACCTCATCAACGACATCCTCAAGCTCTCCGAGCTGGAGTCGGTGGCCATCGAGCAGTCCAGGGACTCCTCCCCCGTCCTCCAGAGCGCCCGGGAGACCGCCGAGCTGCTCGCCCCCGCCGCCCAGAGCGCCGGGGTGTCCCTCTCCGTCACCGGGGAGGAGGCCTCCGCCGCCCTCCCCCAGAGCCGGCTCAAGGAGCTGCTGGTCAACCTGATGGAAAACGGCATCAAGTACAACGAGCCGGGAGGCAGCGTGTCCGTCCATGTGGCCTGCCGGGAGGACAGGGCGGTGATCACCGTCTCGGACACCGGCATCGGCATCCCGCCGGAGGCCCAGAGCCGGGTGTTTGAGCGCTTCTACCGGGTGGACAAGGGCCGCGCCCGGAAAAACGGGGGCACCGGCCTGGGGCTGGCCATTGTCAAGCACATCGTGCAGCTCTACGGCGGCACGGTCACCCTGGAGAGCGAGCTGGGGAAGGGCTCGGTCTTTACCGTGTCTCTCCCCCTGGCCCGGAAATAAGGCCGGACAGCAAAAAAGGAACGGCGTCTGCCGTTCCTTTTTTGCTGCAAATTTTAGAACTCCGCGTTGCCCACCGTTCTGGGGTGGGGCAGGACGTCGCGGATATTGGAGATGCCGGTGAGGTACATCACAATCCGCTCGAAGCCCAGGCCGAACCCGGCGTGCTTGCACCCGCCGTAGCGGCGCAGATCCAGGTACCACCAGTAGTCCTCCGGATTCATCCCCAGCTCCTTGATGCGCGCCTCCAGCACGTCCAGCCGCTCCTCGCGCTGGCTGCCGCCGATGATCTCGCCGATGCCGGGCACCAGGCAGTCGCAGGCGGCCACCGTCTTGCCGTCGTCGTTGAGGCGCATATAGAAGGCCTTGATCTCCTTGGGATAGTCGGTGACAAACACGGGGCGCTTGAAGATCTGCTCGGTGAGGTAGCGCTCGTGCTCGGTCTGGAGATCGCAGCCCCACTCCACCTTGTAGTCAAACTTGTCGTTGTTCTTCTTGAGCAGCTCCACCGCCTCGGTGTAGCTCACCCGGCCGAAGTCGGAGGAGGCCACGTGCTCCAGCCGCTCCACCAGGCCCTTGTCCACAAAGGAGTTGAAGAAGGCCATCTCGTCGGGGCACTTCTCCATCACGGTCTTGATGATATACTTGATCATGGCCTCGGCCACGTCCATGTCACCCGCCAGATCGCAGAAGGCCATCTCAGGCTCAATCATCCAGAACTCGGCGGCGTGGCGCTGGGTGTTGGAGTTCTCCGCCCGGAAGGTGGGGCCGAAGGTGTACACGTCCCCGAAGGCCATGGCAAAGTTCTCCGCGTTGAGCTGGCCGGAGACGGTGAGGTTGGCGCTCTTGCCGAAGAAGTCCTGGGAGTAGTCCACCTTGCCGTCGGGGGTGCGGGGCAGGTTGTCCAGATCCAGGGTGGTCACCCGGAACATCTCCCCCGCGCCCTCGCAGTCGGAGGCGGTGATGATGGGGGTGTGGACGTAGACAAAGCCCCGCTCCTGGAAGAAGCAGTGGATGGCGTGGGCGGCCACGGAGCGCACCCGGAAGGCGGCGGAGAACAGGTTGGTGCGGGGGCGCAGGTGGGCGATGGTGCGCAGATACTCCACGCTGTGGCGCTTTTTCTGCAGGGGGTACTCAGGGGCGGAGGGGCCCTCCACCACCACCTGGGCGGCCTTGAGCTCCAGGGGCTGCTTGGCCTGGGGGGTGAGCACCACCCGCCCGGTCACCCGGAAGGCGGTCCCCACGTTCTGCCGGGCGATCTCCTTGAAGTTGTCCACCTCGCCGTCGGCAAAGACCACCTGCAGATTCTTGAAGCAGGAGCCGTCATTGAGCTCGATAAAGCCAAAGCTCTTCATGTCCCGGATGGTGCGGGCCCAGCCGCACACGGTGACCTCTCTGCCGCCGAAGGTCTCCTGGTCGGCAAAGATCCGGGCGATTTTGGTGCGTTCCATATCTCTTCCCTCTGTTTCCTTGAAAAAATAGATGATCGCAGGTTAGTATACCATTTTTCCCCGATTTTTCAAGGGGAAGCGGAAAAAAGCCCGGCTTTTGCCGGTCTTTTTTCCGCTATGATTCATAATGCGTCCGCC
>CALWWS010000202.1 GCA_944385305.1 uncultured Oscillospiraceae bacterium
TGGGCGAGGGCGAGGCCGTGGGCATCATCGCCGCCCAGTCCATCGGCGAGCCCGGCACCCAGCTGACCATGCGTACCTTCCACACCGGCGGCGTGGCCGGCGGCGACATCACCCAGGGTCTTCCCCGCGTAGAGGAGCTCTTCGAGTCCCGCAAGCCCAAGAAGATGGCCCAGCTGGCCGAGATCGGCGGCACCGTCACCCTGGAGGAGGCCAAGCGCAACTCCATGTGCAACGTCACCATCACCGCCGACGACGGCGAGGTGGTCACCTATACCATCCCCTACAACGCGGGCATCCGGGTGCAGAACGGCGACAAGGTGGAGAAGGGCCTGGCCCTCACCGACGGCGCCCTGTATCCCCAGGACGTGATCCGGGTACGGGGGGTGCACGCGGTGTACGACTACCTCATCCAGGAGGTTCAGAAGCCCTACCGCCAGCAGGGCGTGGATATCAACGACAAGCACATCGAGGTCATTGTGCGCCAGATGATGCGCAAGGTGCGGGTGGAGGACGCGGGCGACTCCCAGCTCCTCTCCGGCTCCACCATCGACCTCATCGAGTTTGAGGACGCCAAGGCGGCCGTCCAGGCCCGCATTGACGCCGGGGAGACCAACGACGGCATCCCCCTGGCTCTGCCCACCGCCACCCGCATCCTCATGGGTATCACCAAGGCCAGCCTGGCCACCGACTCCTTCCTGTCCGCCGCCTCCTTCCAGGAGACCACCAAGGTGCTCACCGAGGCGGCCATCAAGGGCAAGGTGGATCACCTGCTGGGTCTGAAGGAGAACGTGATCATCGGCAAGCTCATCCCCGCCGGCTCGGGCCTGGCCGTGTACCGCAAGTACGACCAGATGGACGACGAGGGCGCCGCCCAGAGCGGCGCCGCCCAGGAGGGGGAGGCCGAGGAGCAGGACGTGCTGCCCCAGGAGGAGTTCCCCGCCGGGGACCTCCCCGACGAGGATCCCTCTGCTGAGGAGCCCGTGATTCTCTGATTTCCCCACACACAGACAACCGGCCCGGGGCGTTTCGCCCCGGGCCGGTCTTTTTCTCTCGGGTACAAGCCCCTGCGCCCCTTGTCCGGAAATTTCCCAAAAATTCAGCGGGAAACCGTTTGACAACCCGGATACAATGTGTTACAATTTGGTTACAGTTTTTAATCACTTGTTACCATCCCAAAAAGGAGGCCCTCATGGCAAAGGAAAGCATCCCCCTCACCTACAAAGGACACCCCCTGCGCCGGAAAGACAGCCTGATCTACTACGGCAGCATGGCAGAGAAATATATCATCATGCTTCAAATCCTGGATCAGAAGAAGGATCAGGACCTGGACGTGGCCACCAAGGTCTCCGTTCAGCTCCAGCTCACCGACCCCGACCTGAAGAGCCGGGACCGTGTGGTGAAGAAGACGGAGAAGGACAGCCTCTACGCCGCCATGGACGTGGCCTCTGTGTGGCTGGACCGGGCTCTGGCTTCCAAGTAAAAAGACTTCCCACTGTACGACGGAGAAACACCCCCCTTCGGGGGGCTGAAATTTGAAACGGAGGACGATACCGATGATACAGCCCGGCCGCAAGCTTGTACGCACCGCCCTTTTGACCGTCGCCCTGAGCGCCCTGTGCGTGGTGGGCGCCTCCGCCGCCAGCGTGGGAGTGGGAACCGTGGAGGCCGACGCCCTGCGCCTGCGGGAGAGCGCCGGCACCGACGCCACCATCCTGGCCACCGCCGCCAAGGGCGACACCGTGGTGGTGCTGGAGGACGCGGGCAGCGGCTGGTACAAGGGGGACTACCCCTCCGTGGAGGGCTACATGTCCGGCGAGTACCTCACCATCTCCACCAAGGCGGACGTGACCATCGGCTACGGCCTGGTGGACACCGACGGGGCCACTCTCAACGTGCGCAGCACCCCCAGCACCAGCGGGGCCAAGGTGGCCTCCCTGAACAGCGGCGCGGTGGTGAACATCGTAGGCATTGACAACGGCTGGTACAAGATTACCACCAGCGGCGGCGTCACCGGCTACGTCTCCAGCGACTACATGGTTACCTGCAAGGACTCCGCCGGCTCCCGGGGGGACGACACCGCCACCACCTCCGGCAGCAGCCTGGGCCAGCAGATTGTGGACTACGCCAAGCAGTACCTGGGCACCCCCTATGTCTACGGCGGCAACGGCCCCAACAGCTTTGACTGCTCGGGCTACACCAGCTATGTGTACCGCCACTTCGGCTACACCCTCAACCGCACCGCCTCCGGCCAGCTCTCCAACGGCACCTCGGTGTCCAAGAGCGAGCTGCAGCCCGGCGATCTGGTGTTCTTCAAGTACAACACCACCAAGGCGGCCCCCCACGTGGGCATCCACATCGGAGACGGGCAGTTCATCCACGCCTCCACCAATACATACACCGTGAAGATCGACAACCTCACCTCCGGCCACTACGCCAACGTCTATGTGGGCGCCCGCCGCCTGTTCTGAGGAAGTCCCCTCCGGTCATCGTCCGTTTCATACAAGAGAAAGCGCTCCGGCTTCCGCCGGAGCGCTTTTTTATTATAAGGGCCGCCCGGCATATGCCGGGCGGCCCTCGTCTGTTTTGAATTTTACGCCTCGGGGGGACGCTCCTCCTCACAGCCGCAGCCGCAGTCGGACTGGGTGGGCTGCTCCTCCCCGCAGGTGCAGATTTCCTCCTGGCAGCAGCAGCCCGCGCCGGGCTCCTCGGGAGGCACGTCGGTCTCCACCCCGCAGGACCCCTGGGCGTCGCCGCAGCCCTCCTGCTTGAGCTGGGCAATGCGGGCCTTGTTCTCCTCGATGTTCAGCTTGGCGGTGGTGATCCGCTCACACAGGGCCACGTAGGCGGCCTCGGGGGCCATACCCCGCTCGGCATAGTAGAGCTTGCCGATCTCCACATAGGCCTTTTTAATGGTGTCCTCCTCGGCGGCGTTGTTCAGGCTGAGCTTGGTGATCTCCGCCAGCTGCTTGGACTTGGCCACACCGGCCCGGCCCAGATCCACCGCCCGGTCCTTCAGATCGTCAAAAAATGCCATATTCATAACCTCCTTTTGGGTTTGCTTTCCACTCTATTCTATACTCTTTTTCCCCGCTGCGCAAGGGCGGAGCCACCAAATTTACGGATTCTTCCCGGCAGGGGGAGCACTGCGGTATACAGTCTTTCCCTCCCGCCGCCCTTTTAACCGCCGGCGGGAGTGGTCATGGCAAAGATCTGACTGGCCCCGTCCCAGCTCACGTCCAGGCCCACCGCCTCGGCGAAAAAGCGCACGGGCACGCACACGCGCCACTGCTCCATCTGGGCGGGCACCGCCAGCCAGGTGCGGGTGACCCCGTTAAGGGTGGCCGCCGTGCTGCCCACCGTCACCGACAGGGTGATCCCCTCCCCACGGCACACCGCCGTGGAGGTGGCGCTGTCGTACGCAAAGGTGAGCCCCGCCGCCCCCGCCAGCTCCCGCAGGGTGGCCATGGTACAGCCGCTGACCTGGTAGGGCTCGATGGGGAAGGCGATGGGCGTACCGTCCAGGGTGACCTGGATGGCCCCCGTCCCGGCGGCGGCGGAGCCGCCGGCGGGCAGGGGGTGCTGGGCCGGCAGGGCGGCGGCCGGGATGGCCGTCAGGCCGCTGTCCTTCCACACGGAGCCCTCCCCGCTGACGTACACCACGCCGTCCGCCGTCTGGGCGTAGCAGATGTTGCCCTGATAGCCCACGCCGGTGACCTGCTGGCCGAAGTCGTGCTCCCACACCACCTGGAGGTCTTGATCCAGCAGGGTGACCAGGCTGTTGCGGGGGCTGGACTCTCCCGCCGAGGATCCGAACATGCCGCCCCGGCCGACCACCTTCTGGCACATGATGTAGCCGCTGCCCGTCCAGACAAAGGTGTAGTCCACCTGGGGTAGGCTCACGCTCCCCCCGTCCAGCCAGGGGAGGTCGCCGCTCTCCAGGCTGCGCCAGTGCACCCCGTCGGCGGACAGGTGCACCGCGCCGCTGTGCACCCCCACCATCACAAAGCTCCGGCCGTTGTAGGGCAGCAGCTTCAGATCGTCCAGGGCGCCCGACCAGGGGGTGGGCTCGTAGGGATACCAGCTCACCCCGTCCCGGGTATAGCCGTAGAAGGCCATCCCCTTGCTGTCCAGGCCCATGCCCACCGCCACGTTGCCGCTGGAGGCGACCCCCCACAGATCCAGGATGGCGCCCCCCACCGGGTCGGGGGCGGGGGGATTG
>CALWWS010000203.1 GCA_944385305.1 uncultured Oscillospiraceae bacterium
CTCCAGGGCGGCGGCGTAGGCCGCCAGATCCACCCGCCCCCGGTACATCTGCCGCCCCACCCGGGGGTGGAGGATGAGCCGCTTCACCGGGTAGCGGCCAAAGAGCTCCAGCAGGGCGGCAAACTCCGCCCCCTCCCGCAGGCCCAGGCGGGTCTTGATGGAGATTGCCAGAGGGCAGCGGGCGAAAATCTCGTCCAGCAGCTCCTCCAGCCCCTCACGCCGGCCCAGCAGGCCCGCCCCCTTGCCCTTGGCGGTCACCGTGCCCGAGGGGCAGCCCAGGTTCAGGTTCACCTCCCGGTAGCCCAGCTCGGAGAGCTTCTCCGCCGCCCACAGGAAATCCTGCCACCGGGCGGTGAGCAGCTGGGGCACGGCGCGCAGGCCCTCGTTGTTCTCAGGGCGCACCTCCCGCAGCTCCCGTGCGGTGAGGCTGTGGGTCTGCCGGGGGGACAAAAAGGGCATGTAGTAGGCCCCAATCCCCCCGAACCACCGGCTGTGGGCCCGGCGGAACACCGAGCCGGTCACCCCCTCCAGGGGGGCGCAGAGCACCGGGGCGGTCACAGCAGCTCCTCCCAGCTGCGGATGGCCCGGTGGCACAGCCTCTCCAGCTGCGCCCAGTCCCCCCGGGCGGAGTGGTCGTACACCGCCACGGTGTAAAACCCCGCCCCCCGGGCGGTGCGTGCGGCGTAGAGGGCGTCCTCAAACACCGCCGCCTCCTCCGGCCGGCAGCCCAGCCGCCTGGCGCACTCCAGGTACACGTGGGGCTTGGCCTTGCTCACCCCCAGGGTCTCGCAGCTGATCAAAAAGTCAAAATATTTGGCGATGCCCAGCCGCTCCAGGCAGGCCCGGGCCATAGGCTCAGCGGTGGCGGTGGCCACGCACATCCGCGCCCCACGCCCCGCCAGCTTCTCCAGAAAGTCCGCCGTCCCGGCCTTGAGGGGCACGTCCGCCCGGTAGTGCTCCCCCATCAGCTCCACCATCTCTTCCAGGATGGCCTCCGGCGGGCCGGGCAGGCGGTAGCGGCGCATATAGTGCTCCGCCCCCTGGAGCATGGTCATGGACTGGATCTCCTCCGCGTCCCGGTGATCCCCGCCAATCCCCCGGCGCTCCAGGTACTCCGCCCCCAGGCCCTGCCACCAGGGCATGGAGTCCACCAGGGTGCCGTCCATGTCGAAAATGCAGTAGCTTTTGTCCATCATCCCGCCATCTCCTCCGCCAGGGCCCGCAGCCGCACGGCGGCGGCATAGGGGTCGGCCTGGTTGAAGAGGGCGGACACCACCGCCGCCCCCGCCGCGCCGCAGCCGTTGAGCTGGGGCAGGTTGTCCGCCCCGATGCCCCCGATGGCCACCACCGGGATATCCACCGCGGCGCAGATCTCACGGAGCCTGGGCACCCCCAGGAATTTGGCGTCCGCCTTGGTGGCGGTGCCGAACACCGCCCCCACCCCGATGTAGTCCGCCCCCGCCGCCTGGGCGGCCCGGGCCAGCTCCACCGTGTTGGCCGTCATGCCCACAATCCTGTCCGGCCCCATGAGGGCGCGGATATCCCGGCCCAGCATGTCCTTCTGGCCCACGTGCACCCCGTCGGCGTCCACCTCCAGGGCCAGCTCCACGCTGTCGTTCACCACAAAGGGCGCGCCGTGGCGGGCGCACACCTCCTTCAGGGCCAGGGCCTGGGCCTTCAGCTCCGCCCCGGTGAGGTGCTTCTCCCGCATCTGCAGGCAGGTGGCCCCTCCCGCCAGCACCTGCCCGGCCACCTCCTCCAGGCTCCGGCCGTTCAGCCAGGCGCGGTCGGTGATGGCGTAGAGCCGCAGGGCCCGCCGCAGGTCAAATCCAGTCATAGTCCAGCGCCTCCTCCAGCTGCTCCGGGGTGATGAGGCTCACCCCGTCCATGAAATCCGTGCGGAAGGTGGCCGTGCCCGTGCCCTTGGCCCGGCCCAGCTTATCCGCCCGCACGCCGCACGCCCCCAGGCAGGCCGCCGCCGCCACGGCGGCGGTGAAGGGGTCGCCGGGCAGTACGGCGCAGAAGGCCCCCGTGAGGGCGGAGAGCATGCACCCGCTGCCCGTAATCCGGGCCATGGCGGGGCAGCCCCCCCGCAGGGCCAGGGCGCGCTTCCCGTCGCTCACCACGTCCACCGCCCCGGAGAGCACCACCACCGCGCCGGTGCGCCCGGCCAGCTCTCCCGCCAGGGCGGCGGCCCGGGACAGGTTGTCCGCCCCCACCCGGTCGGCGGGGGAGGCGTCCACTCCGCTGCCCGCCGCTCTGTCCTGCACCAGGGCGCGGATCTCCGAGGCGTTGCCCCGGATGACGGCGAATTTCACCTGACTGAGCAGCCGGGCGGACACCTTCCGGCGCAGGTGGGACAGCCCGGCCCCCACCGGGTCGAACACCACGGGCCTTCCCGCCCGGTTGGCCCCCTGCCCGGCGTTCACCATGGCCGTCTCCTCCCCCACGGCCCCCAGGTTGAGCACCACCGCCCCCGCCAGGGCGGCCACCTGGGCCGTCTCTCTGGGGTCGTGGGCCATGGTGGGGGAGGCCCCGGCGGCCAGCAGCACGTTGGCGCAGTCGTTCACCGTCACAATATTGCTCACCGCGTGCACCAGGGGAGCTTGCTCCCGCACCAGGCGCAGGGCGGCGGCCACATCCAGCTCTCTCACCGCCGTCCCTCCTCTCTTCCTCCGGTACCCAGGGCGCTCTGCATCCGGCCCAGGGCCCCCGTGCGCTGCAAAATGCCCAGCAGAATAGCGGCCAATACCGCCCCCAGCACGGAGGAGGGGGCGTAGAAGGGCACGAAGTAGAAGGGGGAGCTAAGCTGCCACCCCGCCGTCCACTCCATCAGCGGCCAGGACACCACCGCGGCGATGAGCCCCGTGCCGACCACCTCCCCCACCGCGGCGGCCCAGACCCGCCGGGTCAGGCGGTAGAGCAGCCCGGCGAGCACCGCGCCGAACACCGCCCCCACCACCGCCTGGATGGTGCGTCCCAGCAGGGCCATGCGCAGCAGGCCGGTGACCAGGGCGGCCCCCAGGGCGTACCACGGCCCCACCAGGGCGGCGGCGATGACGTTGACAAAGTGCTGGAAGGGGGCCATGTTGGGCAGATAGACAAAGCTGGAGAGCACGAAGGCCAGCCCCGCCAGCATGGCGGCGGCGGCCAGGCGGCGCATGCTGCTTGTCCTCACGTCCAGCTCCCCCCCTCGGGCACGGCAAACATATGGTTCATGGGCCCGCTGCCCGCTCCCAGGTTGAGCCCCGCCTCCATGCACCGGCGGACATAGTCCTTGGCCAGACCCACCGCCTCCTCCAGGTCACAGCCCAGAGCCAGGCGGCAGGCGATGGCGGAGGAGAGGGTACAGCCCGAGCCGTGGTTGTTGGGGTTGTCCACCCGCCCGGCCCGGTACCACCGCCCGCCGGTGTGGGTGAACAGGTAGTCGTCCGCCGTGTCTGTGAGGTGGCCCCCCTTGAGGAGCACCGCCCCGGGCAGCTTCTCCCCGATGGCGGCGGCGGCGGCCTCCATGTCCGCCGCGGTGCGGATCTCCCGGCCCCACAGGGCCTGGGCCTCGGGGAGGTTGGGGGTGATCACCTCCGCCAGGGGGAAGAGGCGCTCTGCCAGCGCCCCCGCCGCCCCCCCGGCCAGCAGGCGGCTGCCGCTGGTGGCCACCATGACGGGGTCCACCACGATGTGCTCCGCCCGGTACTGCTCCAGCCGCCCGGCGATGACGGCGATGATCTGGGGGCTTGACACCATGCCGATCTTCACCGCCTGGGGCACGATGTCGGAAAACACGCTGTCCAGCTGCTGTCCCACAAACTCCGCCGGGGCCTCTTGG
>CALWWS010000204.1 GCA_944385305.1 uncultured Oscillospiraceae bacterium
ACACCTTCCGGGCCGCCGCCGCCGACCAGCTGGAGATCTGGAGCGGGCGCAGCGGAGTGGAGATCGTCCGCCAGCACGAGGGGGCGGACCCCGCCGCCGTGGTGTTTGACGCTCTGTCCGCCGCCAAGGCCAGAGGGGCCGACGTGGTGCTCATCGATACCGCCGGGCGGCTGCACAACAAGCAGAACCTGATGAACGACCTGAACAAAATTTCCCGGGTCATCGACCGGGAACTGCCCGGCTGCGACCGGGAGACCTTGCTGGTGCTGGACGCCACCACCGGCCAGAACGGCCTCATCCAGGCCAAGCAGTTCAAGGAGGCGGCGGGGATCACCGGCATCGTGCTCACCAAGCTGGATGGCAGCGCCAAGGGCGGCATTGTGGTGGCCATCGCCCAACAGCTGCAAATCCCTGTGAAGTATATCGGCGTGGGGGAGGGGATCGACGATCTCATGCCCTTCGAGCCGGAAACCTTTGTGGAGGCGCTGATTTATGGTGAAAAGGATTGACGGCCGGGCAGCGGATGAGCTGCGGGCTGTGGAAATTATCCCCTATATCAACCAATTTGCGGAGGGCTCCTGCCTCATCCGCTGCGGAAATACCCACGTGATCTGCTGCGCCAGCGTGGAGGAGGGCGCGCCCCGCCACGTCCCGGAGGGAGAGGGATGGGTGACGGCGGAGTACTCCATGCTCCCCCGTGCCAACCGGGAGCGCTCCCGGCGGGACATCTCCAAGCTCAAGCTCTCCCCCCGCTCGGCGGAGATCCAGCGGCTCCTCGGCCGGGCTCTGCGGGCCTGCGTGGACCGGAAGAAGCTGGGGCCCTGCACCGTCACCGTGGACTGCGACGTGCTCCAGGGGGACGGCGGCACCCGCACCGCCAGCGTCACCGGGGGCTATGTGGCCCTGGCCCTGGCCCTGAAGAAGATGGGGGCCCAGGACGCCCTCATCGGCAGCGTGGCCGCCGTGTCCGCCGGGATTGTGGACGACGAGCTGCTGCTGGATCTGTGCTATGAGGAGGACTCCTCCGCCCAGGTGGATCTCAACTGCGTGATGACCGGGAAAGGGGAACTGGTGGAGATCCAGGGCACCGGAGAGGGCCGCGCCTTCACTGTGGCCGAGCAGCAGCAGCTGGTGGCCCTGTGCGGGAAGGGCATTACCCGCCTGCAGGCCATCCAGCGTCAGATTTTGGAGGGATAAGGGATGAAACTGGTACTGGCCAGCAAAAATCCCCACAAGCTCACCGAGATGCAGGCCATCCTGGCCCAGCTGGGCGTGGAGGTGGTGCTGGAGCGCGACGTGGGGGCGGACGTGGAGGTGGAGGAGACGGGCGCCACCTTTGAGGAGAACGCCTTTTTGAAGGCCCGGGCGGTAATGGAGACCACCGGCCTGCCCGCCGTGGCGGACGACTCGGGACTGTGTGTGGACGCGCTCAACGGCGCGCCGGGGGTGTACTCCGCCCGGTACGGCGGGCCGGAGTTGGACGACGAAGGGCGCTACCGGCTGCTGCTGGACAACCTGCGGGGCCAGCTGGACCGGCGGGGGAAGTTCGTCTCCTGCATCTGCTGCTGTTTCCCCAACGGGGACAGGGTGGAGGCCCGGGGGGAGTGCCCCGGCACCATCGCCTACGCCCCCCGGGGGGAGGGGGGCTTCGGGTACGACCCGGTGTTCTTCCTGCCCCAGATGAAAAAGACCTTTGCCCAGCTGACGGCGGAAGAGAAGAACGCCGTCTCTCACCGGGGCGTGGCCCTGCGTGCATTTCAAACGGAATTGGAGAAGTATCTCAATGGAATTAACGAGTAAACAGCGCGCCCAGCTGCGGGGCCTGGCCAACGGCATTGACACCATCGTCCACATCGGCAAGGACGGCATCGGGGAGAATCAGACCAAGCAGGCCGACGACGCCCTGGAGGCTAGGGAGCTCATTAAGTGCAAGGTGCTGGAGAACAGCCTGCTCACCAGCCGGGAGGCGGCGGAACAGCTGGCCCGGGCCGTCCGGGCGGAAGTGGTGCAGGTGATTGGAACTAAATTCGTGCTCTACCGTCAAAGCCATAACAAAGAGAAAAAGGACAAGATTGTCCTGGTGAAGCGGTAGGGCTGCCGAGGGGGAAGTAGTATGAACTTGGGTATCTACGGCGGTTCCTTCAACCCGCCCCATCTGGGGCACTCCAGTGCGGCCCGGCTGGCCATGGAGCAACTGGGGCTGGACAAGCTGATCTTTGTCCCCGCCGCCCATCCGCCCCACAAGCAGCTGCCCGCCGACGCCCCCCAGCCGGAGGATCGCCTGGCCATGACCGCCCTGGCGGCGGACGGGATGCTGCTGCCCGACCGGGTGGAGGTCAGCCCCATGGAGCTGGAGCGAGAGGGGCCCAGCTACACCGCCGACACCATGGAGCAGCTGCGCCGGGAGTACCCTGAGGCCCAGCTGTGGCTGCTCATGGGGGCGGACATGCTTCTCTCCCTCCAGGACTGGCACCAGCCGGAGAAGATCCTCGCCCTCACGGGCGTGGCCGCCTTCGCCCGATCCGGCGGGGACAGCCAGGCCCGGCTGGAGGAGCACGCGGCCATGCTGCAGGAGCGGTTCAGCGGCCAGGTGCGGGTGCTGCCCGCCCCGGAGCCGGTGGAGATCTCCTCCACCCGCCTGCGGGAGCTGCTTGCCCGGGGGGAGGGGACGGAGTACCTCCACCCGTCGGTGTACGGCTACATCATCCGCCGGGGTCTCTACGGGGTGGACTACGACCTCAAGCACCTGCCGGAGCGGGAGCTGGAGGCCTGCGCCTGCTCCATGATGCGGGCCAAGCGCATCGCCCACGTCCAGGGCACCCGGGACGAGGCCGTCCGCCTGGCCAAGCGTTGGGGGGCCAACCAGGAGCACGCCGCCCGGGCCGCCCTGCTCCACGACTGCACGAAATATTTGGACATGCAGCAGCAGTTGCAATTGTGCCATCAGTATGGTATTGTACTAGATGATTTGGAGCAGCGGGCCGTCAAGCTGCTCCACGCCAAGACCGGGGCCTGGGTGGCCCGGGACGTGTACGGCGAGCCGGAGGAGGTATTCCAGGCCATCTACTGGCACACCACCGGCAAGGCGGACATGACCCTGCTGGAGAAGATCCTCTACATCGCCGACTATATGGAGCCCACCCGGAGCTTTGACGGGGTGGAGCGCCTGCGGGAGCTGGCTTACCGGGATCTGGACCAGGCGGTTCTGGCCGGGTGCGAGATGAGCATCGCGGAGATGGCCCAGCGGGGCCTGCCGGTGCACTATAATACGGTAGAGGCAAGAGATTTTTTAATAAAAGCGGATATCTGAAAGGAATCAAGGAATGAGCCCGGTAGAGAAAAAGACAGCGCAGGGCGGCGCCCGCATACAGCAGGGGGCCGGACAGAAAAAGAAGAAGACCCCCCGCACCCCCACGCAGAAGCTGCTGCGGGTGCTCTATATTATCCTTACGGTACTGGCCGCCATCATTGTGGTTTTGTTTATCGCCTACAAGCTGCTGGTGGTCAAGCCCACCATCCCCAGCCAGTCGGGGGACTCCTCCACCGACCAGAACGAGGAGCTGGTGGAGCCCACCTCGGGGCCCAAGCTGTCGGGGGACCGGAAGGAGGAGTTTTACACCTTCATGCTGGTGGGCCGGGACACCGGCGGCGGCGGCAACACGGACACCATTATGGTGGTGGCCTACGACATCCCCAACCAGCAGCTCAACGTGATGAGCATCCCCCGTGACACCATGGTAAACGTGCCCTGGGACATCAAGCGCATAAACTCGGTGTACAACTACGCACCCTACTATGACAAGGAGGGTATCCCCTTCCTGAAGGAGGAAGTCTCCGCCCTCATCGGTTTCCGGCCCGACTACTCGGTGACCATCGAGTGGGAGGCGGTGGGCGAGCTGGTGGACGCCATCGGCGGGGTGATGTTTGAGGTGCCCATCGACATGAACTACGACGACCCCACCCAGGATCTCCACATCCACCTCAGCACCGGCTACCAGGAGATCGACGGGGACAAGGCCATGCAGCTGCTGCGCTGGCGGAAGAACTCCACCGCCAGCGGCCAGGTCTATGGCGGCTACCCCAACGGGGATCTGGGCCGCATTGAGACCCAGCAGGCCTTCCTCACGGCGGTGATCGAGAAGTGCCTGAACAGCATGACCGACCTGGGCACCATCTCCAAGATGGTCAAAATCTTCCTGGCCAATGTGGAGTCTGATCTTACGGCCAACAACCTGGCCTGGTTTGCCCAGGAGGCCGTTCTGGGCGGGCTGAAGATGGAGAATGTGAACTTCATGACCCTGCCCAACGAGGGGGCCAGCGTGTACAGCCGCACCTACGGCAACTACCAGTCCTATGTGGTGCCCATCGCCGACGAGATGCTGGAGATGGTCAACGACTACTTCAACCCCTACCTGGAGGATGTGGAGCTCAACGGGCTGGATCTGATGAGCGTCAACTCCAACGGCACCCTCTCCTCCACCACCGGACATGTGGAGGACAGCAAGGCCACCGTGGTCACCTCCCGGCCCTCCTCCTCGTCCTCCTCCAGCAAGCCCACCGAGGACCCGGCCCCGGCCCAGCCCGAGCCCAGCGAGAGTGTACAGCCCACCGAGAGCCAGCCGGCCACCGAGAGCCCGGCCCAGACGGATACGCCGTCGGCCAGCCCCAGCGCGTCGCCGTCGGCCAGCCCCAGCACGTCGCCGTCGGCCAGCCCCAGCGCCTCTCCGTCGGGCAGTCCCAGCGCCTCGCCCTCGCCCAGTCCAAGTACCTCTCCGTCGGCCAGCCCCAGCGCGTCGCCGTCGGTCAGCCCGTCCGCCGACCCCTCTCCCGGAGAGTACGGCCCGGGGATGGAGCCTGTTGAATAAAGGAGTGCAGCCCATGACAGCAAGAGAGATAGCCCTGGCGGCGGCCAAGGCCCTGGACGATAAGAAGGGTCAGGAGATCAAGGTGCTGGAGACCGGGGAGCTGACCACCCTGGCCGACTACTTTGTCATCTGCTCGGCCACCTCCACCACCCAGATCAAGGCCCTGGCCGACGAGTGCGAGCGGGTGCTCAAGCTGGCGGGGGAGGCCCCCCACCACATTGAGGGCCACCGGGGCGGCACCTGGGTGCTGCTGGACTTCTCCAGCGTGGTCATCCACATTTTTAACGACGAGGCCCGCAAGTTCTACGACCTGGAGCGCCTGTGGAGCGACGCCAGGCCGGTGGACATCAGCGGCATCCTCCACGAGAATTAAAAAAGCCTGACCGGGGCGCGAAAGCGCCCCGGTTTTTCTTGCAATCTCCCCACGATTCTATTATAATATCGTGGATTGAACAACTTTGAGGAAAGCGTGAGAGATTTGAAGTACGATTTTGCCGCCATTGAGCCCAAGTGGCAGCGCCGCTGGGAGGAGGAGAAGTGCTTTGCCGCCTCCATGGACTCGGACAAGCCCAAGTTCTACGGCCTGGTGGAGTTCCCCTACCCCTCCGGCCAGGGCCTGCACGTGGGCCACGCCCGGCCCTACACCGCCATGGACGTGGTGGCCCGGAAGAAGCGAATGGATGGGTGCAATGTGCTCTTCCCCATGGGGTACGACGCCTTCGGCCTGCCCACCGAGAACTACGCCATCAAAAACCACATCCACCCCGCCAAGGTGACCCACGACAACATTGAGAACTTCACCCGGCAGCTGAAGATGCTGGGCTACTCCTTCGACTGGGATCGGGTGATCAACACCACCGACCCGGCCTACTACAAGTGGACCCAGTGGATCTTCCTCCAGCTCTACAAGCACGGCCTGGCCTACAAGACCACCATGCCGGTGAACTGGTGCACCTCCTGCAAGTGCG
>CALWWS010000205.1 GCA_944385305.1 uncultured Oscillospiraceae bacterium
CCGGTGTGGTCGTAGTGGCCGTGGGTGAGCAGGATGTACTTCACATCCAGCCCCTCCAGCTGCTTCAAAACCGCCTTCTCGCTGCCGCCCGGGTCAACGACGGCGGCGGCGTTGGTGCTCTCGTCAACCAGAATGTAGCAGTTGGTGCCGATGGGGGCCACCTGCATCTGTGTAATCTTCATGGAACTCTTCCTTCCGGTATATTTTACATCTCGTCGGTGTCCAGCCAGATGGTCACCGGGCCGTCGTTCTGGGAGAAGACCTGCATATCCGCCCCGAACTCCCCGTGCTCCACCGGGAAGCCCCGGCGCTCACAGGCGGCCATAAACTGCTCATAGAGAGGCACGGCTGTCTCCGGCCGGGCGGCCTCGGTAAAGCCGGGGCGGCGGGACCTGGTGTCAGCATAGAGGGTAAACTGGGAGACCACCAGAATACTGCCCCCCACCGCCTCCAGGTTGCGGTTCATCTTCCCCGCCTCGTCCTCAAACACCCGCAGGCCGCACACCTTGTCGGCCAGCTTCTCCGCCTGGGCGGGCCCGTCGGACACGCCCACCCCCAGCAGCACCAGAAACCCCTGGCCGATGGCCCCGTTTATCCGCCCGTCAATCTCCACCCGGGCATTTTTCACTCTGGTCACCACAGCGCGCACAGGCCGCCCTCCCTCTGTTATCGGTATACCCGCTCAAAGCCCCGGGCAAACACCGGGTCAATGTCGAAAACCGCCGTCTCCCCGGCGGAGCACTTGAGATCGGTCACGTCCACCACCGTCTCGATGGCGCCGATGCGGCCGATGATCCGGGCCTTCTTGCCCCCGATACGCACCGTCAGCCGCTTGGCCGTCCACCAGCGGCGCAGGGTGGCCCACAGCCCGGTGTCCCGGGGGCGGGACACCCCGAAGCCGTTTTGGTACCCCACGGGCAGCACCGCCACCCGGGTGGGCTTTTTCAGGGTGACCAGCACCTCGTTGCCCACGGTGTGGTCCCGGGGCAGCCAGCGCACCTCCTGGATGGGCACCTCGCCATAGCCCACCCGCAGCAGCCCGTCCCCCCGGGTGCGGCGGCAGCGGCCCAGCAGGGCCGAGCCCGCCCGCACCGCGTCCAGCCGGGCAAAGTCATAGTGCAGCAGAGCAAAGGAGCCGGCGGCGTGCACCGTGCCCGTCTCAAACCCCGCTCCGTGCACCGCATCCACCACCTGGCGGAAGGCCCCCATCTGGGCGGCGGCGTCGCTGCTGTTCTTCTTCAGGGCGTGGATCTGGGTATAGATCCCCGAGATGGCCACGTTGGGCAGATTGCGGTAGGCGGAGAGGATCTTGTCCGGCTCTCCCGCCAGAAAGCCGCCGAAGCCCATGCCCGTGTCGATCTGGATGTGGGCCTCGGCCACGGTGGCCCGCCCCTCGGCCACGCTGTTGAGGGCCATGCCCGCCTCGGGGGAGCCCACGGTGCACACCACGTTCAGGTCGATGAGCTGCTCCAGCTCCTCCCGGTCGGCGGTGGAGCGGAGCATGAGGATCTCCTCCTCCACCAGCCCCGCCTTGCGCAGGGCCTTGGCGTCCGCCGCCTCGGACACAGCGAAGCGGCCCACGCCCTCCTCCCGCAGCAGGCGGGCTATCTCCACCGTACCCGCCCCGTAGGCGTCCCCGGTGAGTACGGCGTAGATGGCAGAGGCGCCCGCCTGTTCCCGGATGACGGCGATGTTGTTTTTGACCGCCTCCCGCTCAATCACCAGCGTCTTCATATTCCGCCCGCCTTTCTCTCTGACCGCAGATGCATACTCATCGACATTATATACTTCTTAAAAGTTGCCGTCAATGAAAAGGGGGCTTTGGCTTGTGTTTTGGGGAAAAAAGTGATACAATTTTTTGAATCGAAACCGTCGATGGAGGAACTGTTTTGAACCGAGAGACAACGCGCATCTCCCCCGATCAGATTGCCGCCCAGCTGGAGTTCTGCGAGAAGATCGCCCGGCGCTTTTCCGCCCTGCCCGCCCCGCCCCTGGCCTTTGTGGACACCTACGGCTGCCAGCAGAACGAAGCCGACTCCGAGCGGCTGCGGGGCTACCTGGCCCGGATGGGGTACGGCTTTACCCAGGAGGAGGGCCGGGCCGACCTGGTGGTGATCAACACCTGCGCCATCCGGGAGCACGCCGAGCAGCGGGTGCTGGGCAACGTGGGGGCATTGGTGCACACCAAGCGGGACAACCCCGCCCAGCTCATCTGCGTGTGCGGTTGCATGGCCCAGCAGCCCCATATGGCCGAGAAGATCCGCCAGTCCTACCGCCAGGTGGATCTGGTCTTCGGGCCCCACGCCCTGTGGCGCTTCCCCGAGCTGCTCCACCGGCTGCTCACCCGCCGGGGCCGGATCTTTGAAATTCATGACGAGCCCGGCTCCATCGCCGAGGGCATCCCCCTGGTGCGCCAGGGCGGGGTGAAGGCGTGGGTGTCCATCATGTACGGGTGCAACAACTTCTGCTCCTACTGCGTGGTGCCCTATGTCCGGGGGCGGGAGCGCAGCCGGGACCCGGAGGTAATCCTGGCGGAGATCCGGGGCCTGGTGGAGCAGGGGTATAAGGACATCACCCTGCTGGGGCAGAACGTGAACTCCTATGGAAAGGATCTGGCCCTGGACATGGACTTTGCCGACCTGCTGGAGCGGGCCAACGCCATCCCCGGGGACTTTCTGCTGCGCTTTATGACCAGCCTCCCCGAGGCAGCCTCCCAGAAGCTCTTTGAGACTATGGCCCGGTGCGAAAAGGTGGCTCCTCACTTCCACCTGCCCTTCCAGTCGGGGAGCACCCGGGTACTGGCCGCCATGAACCGGCGCTACACCCGGGAGGGCTATCTGGAGAAGGTGGCCGCCCTGCGCGCCCTCATCCCCCACGTCGTGCTCACCTCCGACGTGATTGTGGGATTTCCCGGGGAAACCCAGGAGGAGTTTGAGCAGACCTACTCCCTCATCGAGCAGGTGGGGTTTGACGCCCTGTTCACTTTTATTTTCTCTCCCCGCCACGGCACCCCCGCCGCGGAGATGGACGACCCCATGCCCAGGGAGCAGAAGGCGGCCAACTTCCAGCGCCTGGTGGCCCGGCAGGACGAGATCTCCGAGCAGCGCCACGCCGCCTACGTGGGCAAGACCCTGCGCTGCCTGGTGGACGGCCGGGACGAGAAGGGCCTCACCGCCCGCACCCCCGGCGGCCGCCTGGTGCGCCTGGAGGGAGAGGACGCCCTCATCGGGCAGTTTGTCCCCCTGCGCATCACCGGCTCCAACAAGTGGTCCCTCTCCGGGGAGCGGGCGGAGGGCTGATTCTATCCGTCTCCCCATATCCCGACAAAAGGAGCAATCCACATGGCCGAACTGACCCCCATGCGCCGGCAGTATATCCAGATGAAGGAGCGCTATCCCGACTGCATTCTCTTTTTCCGCCTGGGCGACTTCTACGAAATGTTCGACGAGGACGCCCGCCTGGCTTCCAAGGAGCTGGAGCTCACCCTCACCACCCGGGACAGGAACAAACCCGCCCAGGACCAGACCCCCATGTGCGGGGTGCCCTACCACAGCGTGGAGGCCTACATCTCCCGGCTCATTAACCGGGGATACAAGGTGGCCATCTGCGAGCAGATGGAGGACCCCGCCGCCGCCAAGGGGCTGGTGGAGCGGGAGGTGATCCGCATTGTCACCCCGGGCACGGTGATTGACGCCTCCATGCTGGAGGAGGGGCGCAACAATTTTATCTGCTCGGTCTTTCGGGACGAGGGGGGCGTGGGGGTGTGCTTCTGCGACATCTCCACGGGAGAGTTTGCCGTCACCTCCTTCTCCGGAGCGGAGGGGGAGGAGCATCTGTACAATGAGCTGGGCCGCTACGCCCCCCGGGAGGCGGTGCTCAGCCCCCTGGCCTGGGCGGACGCCGCCCTGCTGGACTTTCTCACCAAGCGGCTGTGCTGCCGCTGCGAGGAGGGCGGGGAGGCGCGCTACCAGCTCCAGCCCGCCTGGGAGCAGGTGAAGGCCCAGTTCCCCGCCGGACTGGACAGCCTGCCCGCCGGAGACGACCGGGCGGTGCAGGCGGCGGGCGGGCTTTTGTCCTATCTGTATGAGACCCAGAAGACCGACCTGTCCCACATCTCCACCCTGAATTACTACACCACCGGCCAGTTTATGGACCTGGATCTCACCGCCCGGCGCAACCTGGAGCTCACTGAGACCCTCCGCTCCGGGGAGAAGAAGGGCAGCCTGCTCTGGGTGCTGGACCGGGCCAAAACCGCCATGGGCCACCGGCTCATCCGCGCCTGGCTGGAGCGGCCCCTCCTCTCCCCCGTGGCCATCGGCCGGCGGCTGGGGGCGGTAAACGACCTGGTAAACGCCCCCATCGCCCGGGAGGAGATTGCCCTGTGTCTGGGGGAGATCACCGATCTGGAGCGGCTCATCGGCCGCATTGTGTACGGCACCGCCGGCGGGCGGGATCTGGTGGCCCTGGCTGCCGGGCTGGGGAAGCTGCCCGCCCTGCGAGAGCTTCTCTCCCCCTTTTCCTCCGCCCTGCTCACCACCCTGGTGGAGCAGATGGACGATCTGGTCCCCCTGCGGGAGCTTATCGGCCGGGCCATTGAGGACAATCCCCCCTTCTCCGTGCGGGAGGGCGGCTTCATCCGCCCGGGCTATAACCAGGAGGTGGACCGGCTGCGGGACATCCTCTCCGGTGGCAAGGGCAGCGTGGCCGCCATGGAGGCCCGGGAGAAGGAGCGCACCGGCATCAAGAGCCTGAAGGTGGGCTTCAACAAGGTCTTCGGCTACTACATTGAGATCTCCAAGTCCTACTACGACCAGGTGCCCGAGGACTATATCCGCAAGCAGACCCTGGCCAACTGCGAGCGCTACATCACCCAGGAGCTCAAGGAGATGGAGCACACCATCCTCTCCGCCCAGGACCGGGTGGTGGCCCTGGAGTACCAGCTCTTCTGCCAGCTGCGGGCGCAAGCGGCAGAGCAGGTGGGGGTCATCCAGCGCTCGGCCGCGGCGGTGGCCCAGGCGGACGTGCTGTGCTCCTTCGCCGCCGTGGCCGCCCAGAACAACTACTGCATGCCCCAGGTGGATCTCTCCGACCGCATCACCATCACCCAGGGCCGCCACCCCGTGGTGGAAAAGGTGCTGAAAAACAGCCTCTTTGTGCCCAACGACACCCAAATGGACGGGGGGGAGAACACCCTGGCCATCATTACCGGCCCCAACATGGCGGGCAAATCCACCTACATGCGCCAGGTGGCCCTCATCGTGCTCATGGCCCAGATGGGCAGCTTCGTCCCCGCCCAGGCGGCCCACATCGGGGTGGTGGATCGGGTCTTTACCCGCATCGGCGCCTCGGACGACCTGGCCGCCGGGCAGAGCACCTTCATGGTGGAGATGACCGAGGTGGCCGAGCTTTTGAAAAACGCCACCTCCAAAAGCCTGCTCATTCTGGACGAGATCGGCCGGGGCACCTCCACCTACGACGGGATGAGCATCGCCCGGGCGGTGCTGGAGTGGTGCGCCGACAAAAAGAAGCTGGGGGCCAAGACCCTCTTTGCCACCCACTACCACGAGCTCACCTGCCTGGAGGGGCAGATTTTTGGAGTGAAGAACTACAACATCGCCGCCAAGAAGAGGCAGGACGACATTCTCTTCCTGCGCAAGATTGTGCGGGGGGGCGCGGATCAGAGCTACGGCATCGAGGTGGCCAAGCTGGCGGGCGTGCCCGACAAGGTCATCCGGCGGGCCCGCCAGATCCTGGAGGAACTGGAGGGAGAGCACCGCACCCCGGCTCCTCCCCCGGAGACGGACGGCGGAGATCCCCCCCAGGTCTCCCTGCTGGACATGGGGGCCGCCCGGGCGGCGGAACGGCTGCGGGGGGTGGACATCAACACCCTCACCCCCATCGAGGCTATGAATCTGCTCTTTGAGCTCAAGCAGATGATATAAAAACTACGGAGAGGAGGAGAAGCCATGTCAAAGGGACGCCGCCCCTGGCGGCCCCAGATCACCCGCTCAGAGCAGATGCGGGGCTGGGTCTTTTTCGCCCTGTACGTCTTTGCCTTCCCGGTCATTATGGGGCTGGTGCAGCGCTCCTTTGACGGGCAGCTCCCCGTGGCCGAGGCCAATGTCATCTACTACCTGCTGTGCGTGGTGCTGGTCTTTCTGGTGTTCTGGACCTTCCTGCGCCACGGCTTCCACCTGCTGCTGGACTGGCTGCCGGAAAACCTGTTTGCCTTTTTCACCGGCCTCGTGGGAGCGGGGGTGCTCCACTTCATCTGCTCTGCCATCCCCCTGCCGGTGGAAAATCCCAATCTCATCAGCTACCCGGAGCAGTTCCAGCTCTCCCCGGCGGCCACGGTGGTCATTCTGGTGGTGCTCATGCCCATTGTGGAGGAGACCCTGTTTCGCGGCCTGCTCTTCGGAGTAGCCCGGCGGTACAGCCGGATTCTGGGCTATGTCCTGTCCACCCTGCTCTTCGCCTTCTACTGCGTGTGGCAGTTTGTCTTTACCTACGGCACGGTGGATCTGCGCTACCTGCTGCTCTTTGTGCAGTACCTGCCCATGTCCCTGGCCCTCACCTGGTGCTACGACAACGGGGGGTCAGTGTGGTCCCCCATTGCCCTGCACATGGTGATTAACGCCGTGACCCTGTTTACAACCGTCTATTAGACAGCGGAAAGAAGGTTTTTATGCCCCACATTCAGCAGCTCGACCCCCATGTGGCCGACCTCATTGCCGCCGGCGAGGTGGTGGAGCGGCCGGCCAGCGTGGTCAAGGAGCTTATGGAAAACGCCATTGACGCCGGCGCCTCTGCTCTGACGGTGGAGATTCAGCACGGTGGCATGACCCTCATCCGGGTGACCGACAACGGCTGCGGCATTGCCGCCGGGGAGGCACAGACCGCCTTCCTCCGCCACGCCACCAGCAAAATCCGCAGCGAGTACGACCTGGAGGCCATCGGCACCCTGGGCTTCCGGGGGGAGGCCCTGGCCGCCATCGCCGCCGTCTCCCGGGTGGAGCTGTTCACCCGCACCGGAGAGGAGGAGCTGGGCATCGCCCTGTCCCTGGAGGGGGGCGAGGTCACCGGCCGGGAGGAGGCGGGCTGCCCCCAGGGCACCACCCTGGTGGTGCGGGATCTCTTCTATAACACCCCCGCCCGGCTGAAATTTATGAAGAAGGACGCCGCCGAGGGGGCGGCCTGCTTTGCCATGGTGCAGCGGGTGGCCCTGTCCAACCCCCAGGTGTCTGTGCGCTTTCTCCGGGACGGCCGGCAGGAGCTGCACACCCCCGGGGACGGGGCGCTCCGCTCCGCCGTCTACGCCGTGCTGGGCCGGGAGATCGCCCTGGGCCTGCTGCCCGTGCAGGGCACCGGGGAGGAGATGGAGGTGTCCGGCTTTACCAGCCTGCCCGCCTGCTGCCGGGGCACCCGGGGATACCAGCACTTTTTCGTCAATGGCCGGTATGTGAAAAGCCGCACCATGACCGCCGCCCTGGAGGAGGCCTACGCCAACCAGAAGATGGTGGGCAAATTCCCCAGCTGCGTGCTCCATCTGCGCACAAAGCTGAACGCGGTGGACGTGAACGTCCACCCCACCAAGCAGGAGGTCAAGTTTGGCAGCGATAAAAAGGTATTCGACACAGTGTACTGCGCCGTGCGCGCCGCCCTGGAGGGGAATTTCACCCATCCGGGGGCACTGTCCTCCCGGGAGGGCGGGGAGAAGCGGAGCGCGGCCGCCCCCCAGTCCCGTCCTGCCGCTCCCCGGCCCTCCAACGCCGGGGAGCTGTCTGCCGCCCTCCTGCCCCTGGGGGATTTCACCGCCCCCCGGGCGCGGCGGAGCACCCCCGCCCCCTGGGCCCGCACCCTGCGGCGGGAGGCCGCCGACGCCAGGCAGGCGGGCCGTCTGACCCGGGAGCGGTGGGAGCACACCCCCGGCCCCGCCCAGGCCCCGGCGGAGGAGGTTCCGGCCCAGCCCCGGGCGGCCGCGCCGGAGCAGCCCCCCGCCCAATCCGCCCTCCTTTCGGAGGAGGCCGGTCCGCGGTCCGCGGAGCATTCCCCCGGTGAGGACCGGCCCGCCCAGGCCCAGCCCGCGCCCTCCCAATCCGGGGATACCCCGCCCGCCCAGCCGGAAACCCTCACGCCCCAGCCGGAGATCCCCCCCTGGCGTTTGGCAGGCCAGGTGCTGGACACCTATATTATTGTGGAGCAGGGCGACAAGGTGCTGCTCATCGACAAGCACGCCGCCCACGAGCGGATGCACTTCGACCGCCTCAAGGCGGGGGACTATGCCCCCATGGTGCAGCAGCTGCTCACCCCCCTGGTCTTTACCCCGCCCGCTGAGGAGGGGGCAGCCCTGCTGGATCATCTGGAGCTGCTTGCCCGCTTTGGCTTTGAGGTGTCGGATTTTGGCGGCGGCGCCATCGCGGTGCGCACCGCCCCGGACGACGTGGGCGCCGGGGAGATTCCCGACACCCTGTGCCAGCTGGCCGCTCAGCTCCTCTCCACCGGCCGGGCCGACCCGGAGCAGGCCAGGGACGCCCTGCTGCACACCATGGCCTGCAAGTCCGCCATCAAGGGGGGACAGAAGAACTCCCCCCAGGAGCTGGAGCGGGTGGCCCAGGCTGTTATGAGCGGTCAGGTGAAATACTGTCCCCACGGCCGCCCGGTGGCCATCGAACTCACCCGGGCCCAGCTGGAAAAGCGCTTCGGCCGGGCGTAATTTTCGACGGTTCCCCGCCGATTCGACACAATATCCTGCTTTTTTGGTATAATATGGATGCATTCCAACAGACAGAAGGAGTGTATCCCATATGCAAAAGAGCGTCAATTTACAGGATCTGTTCCTCCTCCGGGCCCGGAAGAGCCGGGCCAACGTGACCATGTTTCTCATGAACGGCTACCAGCTGCGGGGACAGATCACCGGCTTTGACCCCTTTGTAGTGGTACTCACCACCGAGGGCAAGCAGCAGGTTATCTACAAGCACGCCATCTCCACCATTACGCCCGAGCGCCCCATCTCCCTGGAGGAGGAGGTGCCCGCGCCCTGAGACAAAGAGGATAGGTACATCTATGAAGCAGGGAACCCTGGTCAACAAAATTGTCATGCTGGTGCTGCTGGGAGCGGTGGTTATCTACCTGGCTGTCTCCGCGTGGAACAGCCTCTCCGACCCCTTTTCCACCGCCCTGTCCTACGCCTACACCACCGATGAGAGCATGGAGGTCACCGGCTTTCTGGTGCGGGAGGAGCAGGTAATCGCCGGCCAGGGAGGAATTGTGGATCTGCTCCCCTCGGAGGGGGAGAAGGTGGCCTTGGGTGAGACGGTGGCCCTGGTGTACCAGAGCACGGACGCTTTGGAGCGCCGGCAGGAGCTGCGCGCCCTGGAGCTGGAGAAGGAGCAGCTGCAGTACGCCCTGCAGCGCTCGGACGGCGGGGGAGACACCACCCAGCTCAGCCAGCAGATTCTGGACGCCATTGTGGAGCTGCGCGCCTGCGTGGCCCAGGGGGATCTCACCGACCTGGAGAGCCAGACCATGGATTTGAAGAGCCTGGTGTACAAGCGCAGCTATACCTTCAGCGGGGAGGACACCGCCGCCGCCATTCAGTCCTCCATCCAATCGGTGGAGACCCAGATTCAGGCCCTCAACACCCAGTCCGCCCAGGACACCAGCCAGGTGCGGGCCCAGGTGTCCGGCATCTTCTCCGGGCTGGTGGACGGATATGAGAGCCTGCTCACCCCCGACACCCTGGCCCAGCTCACCCCCTCCGCCCTGGACAGCCTGGCTGACCGGGACGTGACTGTGGAGGAGGGCAGCTGGCTGGGCAAGCTCATCACCAGCCCCACCTGGTATTTTGTCTGTCCCATGTCCGAGGAGGACGCCCAGCGTCTGTCGGTGGGAGGCACCATCACCGTGCGCTTCTCCCGGGACTGGTCGGGAGAGGTGGACATGCAGGTGGAATCGGTGAGCGAGCCGGAGAACGGAAGGGTAAGCGTGCTGCTCTCCACCGACCGGTACCTGTCCGACATCACCCTGCTGCGCCGTCAGACGGTGGATCTGGTGTTTGAGACCCTGTCGGGCATCCGGGTGCCCAAGGCGGCGCTGCGGGTACTCACCCAGACTACCACCGACCCGGACACCGGGGAGGAGGTCTCCCAGCAGGTCACCGGGGTGTACGCCCTGGTGGGCGCCCAGGCGGAATTCAAGCCGGTGGAGGTGCTGGAGCAGCAGGACGATTACTGTCTGGTGGTCCCGGCCGAAACCCAAACGGAATCCCAGGCCAAAAAGGCCCTGCGGGCCGGGGATGAGATCATTGTCACCGCCCGGGATCTCTTTGACGGAAAGGTTGTCCGATAACGGGCAGTTGACGGAGGTGTTCCCATGTCTTTGGCAGAAAACATCCAAATGGTAAAGGAAAAAATCGCCCGGGCCGCCCTGGAGGCGGGGCGGGCGCCGGAGGAGATCACCCTGGTGGCGGCTACCAAGGTGCAGAGCTCCCAGACTATCCGAGAGGCCATTGCCGCCGGGATTACCGTGTGCGGGGAGAACCGGGTGCAGGAAATGACCGCCCACCTGGACGACGATGCCTACGCCGGCGCCAGGCTTCACTTCATCGGCCACCTGCAGACCAACAAGGTGCGCCAGGTGGTGGGCAGGGTGGACATGATCGAGTCGGTGGACTCCCCCCGCCTGCTGCAGGCCATTGAGGCCCAGGCGGACAAGCTGCGCCTGGTGCAGGATATCCTGCTGGAGGTGAACGTGGGAGGTGAGGCGTCCAAGAGCGGGATCTCCCCCGAAGAGCTACCCCAGCTGGCCGCCCAGGCGGCCGCGCTGCCCCACATCCGCCTGCGGGGGCTGATGGCCATCCCCCCGGCAGCCTGCAATCCTGGGGATAACCGGAAGTTTTTTGCCCAAATGCGTCACCTTTTTGTTGACATAAGAACAACTATGCAGGATAATAGGGCATGTGTAGACTGTCTCTCCATGGGTATGAGCGGCGACTTTGAGGATGCCGTGCGGGAGGGCGCCACCCTGGTGCGGGTGGGCACTGCCCTGTTCGGCCCCCGTCCCCCCATGTCCCCAGGCAGACCATAACAAAAATTCGGAGGTAGACCGAACATGGGATTTTTAGATGAGATCAGGCGCCTGGCCCGCCCCTACGAGGACGAGGAGGACGATACCGAGGAGTTTGACGACTTTGAGCCCGCTCCCCGCAGCGAGCGGTCCGAACGGCGGGAGCGCCCCGCACGGCAGGAAAATACCGGCAGCATCTATCCGGCCGAGACCGAGCGGCGGAGCAACAAGGTAGTCAACATCCACACCACCACCCAGCTGCAGGTGGTGCTGGTCAAGCCCGAGCGGTTTGACAACGCCTCGGAGATTGCCGACCACCTGCGGGAGAAGCGCACCGTGGTGCTCAATCTGGAGTCCACCAACAAGGATGTGGCCCGCCGCCTGCTGGACTTCCTGTCCGGCGTGGCCTACGCCAACGAGGGTAAGATTAAGAAGGTGGCTATCTCCACCTACATTATCACCCCCTTCAATGTGGATATTCTGGGCGATCTGATCGACGAGCTGGAGAACAACGGCCTGTATCTTTAATCCGGCCGCACAGAGGAGAGAGTACATATGCTGACACCTCAGGAAGTCTCGGAGCACGCCTTTGCCAAGGCGTCCTTTGGCGGATACAACATGGCCATGGTGGATGAGTTTCTGGACGTACTGACGGCGGATTATACCACCCTGTACAAGGAGAACGCCACCCTGAAGGCCAAGATGAAGGTGCTGGTGGAGAAGGTGGAGGAGTACCGCTCCACCGAGGACGCCATGCGCAAGGCCCTGCTCACCGCCCAGAAGATGGCCGACGAGATGGTGGCTCAGGCCGAGCAGAAGAAGGCCGAGCTGCTGCGCCAGGCGGAGGCGGATGCCAAGGCCCGCATGGAGGAGCTGCGCCACCAGGTGGACAGCGAGCAGCTGCGCCTCACCGCGGCCCAGAACGCCACCACCGCCTATGTGGCCAAGCTCAAGGAGCTCTACCAGCACGAGATGGACTACCTTAATGGCCTCTCCCAGCTCACCGCTCCCGCCCCCGCCGCCCCCGACCCGGTGACCTCCGCCGCCCAGGACATCCAGGCCTCTATGGACAAGCTCACCCAGGAGGAGAGCGCCCCGGAGGAGGACCTGGAGGACACCCTGGATCTGGGGGATAAGACGGGCCAGCAGCCCGCCCCGGAGAAGGACGGGGGGCTGTACGCCGAGCTGATGGACCTCTCCCGCCGCGCCCCCAACGAGGAGGACGAGGACGAGGAGGAAGCCGACCAGGAGCCCACCCGCCGCATCGACTTTGAGCACCTCCAGTTCGGCAAGGACTACGAAATCAAATAAAACCGCTTGACAGATCGGTTTGGAACAGGTAAGATACTCGAAGATGCGCCCCGGGCGCGTCTTCGGGTTATCTTTTTTGGTAAAACGCCTGGATGAGGAGGAGTACCGCCCCCACCCCCGCCCAGAGAGCCGCCGTTTGGTGCAAGGCGGCCGGGGCCGGACGGGAAAATCACCTCGGAGCGTCCCGCTGAACACACAGTAGGCGGGTACGGGTCGCGCCGTTATCCGCGCCGAGCGGCCGCCCTCCGGCGGCAAGAAGAGTGGTACCGCAGAGGTTTGCGCCTTTGTCTCTTTGTACAAGAGACAAGGGCGCTTTTTGCTGTGCCCGCCCCGGAGCGCCGGTTTTTCTCTTTTGTCTGTATCGCTGATGATATATCTTATTTCTAGGAGGAACGCTGTCCATGGACTATAACCAGACCATCCACCTGCCCAAAACCGACTTCCCCATGCGGGCGGGCCTGCCCAAGCGGGAGCCGGGTATGCTCCAGGCCATGTACGACCAGGATCTCTACCGCAAGATGATCGCCCGCAACGAGGGAAAGCCCAAATTCGTGCTCCACGACGGCCCCCCTTACGCCAACGGCAATATCCACATCGGCACCGCTCTGAACAAGATCCTCAAGGACATGATCGTCAAGCACCGGAACATGACGGGCTACTGCGCCCCCTATGTCCCCGGCTGGGACACCCACGGCCTGCCCATTGAGAGCGCCATCCTGAAGAACAAGAAGGTCAAGCGGGAGGAGCTGACCACCTCCGAGTTCCGGGAGAAGTGCAAGGAGTACGCCCTGGACTTTGTGGATAAGCAGCGGGAGCAGTTCAAGCGCCTGGGGGTGCTGGGGGAGTGGGAGAACCCCTACCTCACCCTCAAGCCCGCCTTTGAGGCCAAGCAGGTGGAGATTTTCGGCAAGATGGCGGAGAAGGGCTTTATCTACAAGGGGATGAAGCCGGTGTACTGGTGCCCCCACGACCAGACCGCCCTGGCCGAGGCGGAGATCGAGTACGCCGACGACCCCTGCACCACCCTGTTTGTCAAGTTCCCCATCGTCGACGACCTGGGCCGCCTGGGCCAGTACGGCGACGTGAGCAAGATGTACTTCGTCATCTGGACTACCACCCCCTGGACCATCCCGGGCAACATGGCCATCTGCGTCAACGCAGGCTTTGACTACGTGCTGCTCCAGGCCCCCAACGGGGAGATCTACGTGCTGGCCAAGGAGCTGGCCGAGAGCGTGTGCAAGGCCGCCAAGCTGGACTACGCCGCCTGCACCGTGCTGGCCACGGTGAAGGGCGACGTCTTTGAGCTCATGCGCGCCCGCCACCCCCTGTTTGACCGGGAGAGCGTGCTGCTGTGCGGCGACCACGTCACGCTGGACGCGGGCACCGGCTGCGTCCACACCGCCCCCGGCTTCGGCGCGGACGACTTCAACATCTGCCGCTCCTACGACCAGGCGGGCAAGACCAACATCGGCACCCCCGTGCCGGTGAACGCCAAGGGCGTGATGACCGACGAGCGCTACAACGGCCAGTTCTACGCCAAGGGCAACGACATGGTGGTGGAGGATCTGGAGCGGGAGGGCTTCCTGCTAGCCAAGGAGAACATCACCCACTCCTACCCCCACTGCTGGCGGTGCAAGCACCCCATCATCTACCGGGCCACGGAGCAGTGGTTCTGCTCGGTGGACGCCATCAAGGACGCGGCGGTGCAGGCCTGCGACGGCATCTCCTGGAAGCCCGAATGGGGCAAGGAGCGCATGACCAGCATGATCACCGAGCGCAACGACTGGTGCATCTCCCGCCAGCGGGTGTGGGGCGTGCCCATCCCCATCTTCTACTGCGCCCAGTGCGGCAAGGACATCGTCACCCCCGAGACCATCGCCCGGGTGTCCCAGCTGTTCCGGGAGCACGGCAGCAACGTGTGGTTTGACCAGGACGCCGACCAGCTGGCCCCCGCGGGCCTCAAGTGCCCGGTGTGCGGCCACGACCACTTCACCAAGGAGTCGGACATCATGGACGTTTGGTTCGACTCGGGCTCCACCCACGCCGCCGTGCTGGACGAGCGGGACTACCTCCACTTCCCGGCGGACGTGTACCTGGAGGGGGGCGATCAGTACCGGGGCTGGTTCCAGTCCTCCATGCTCACCTCCATTGCCGCCAAGGGGGTGGCCCCCTACAAGCAGATCATCACCCACGGCTGGACGGTGGACGGCGAGGGCAAGGCCATGCACAAGTCCCTGGGCAACGCCATTGCCCCCGAGGAGATTATCAAGGACTACGGCGCCGACATGCTGCGCCTGTGGGTGGCCAGCGCGGACTACACCCAGGACATGCGCATCTCCAAGGAGATTATGAAGCAGCTCTCCGACGCCTACCTGAAGATCCGCAACACCGCCCGCTACATGCTGGGCAACCTGGACGGGTTTGACCCCAAGACCGATCTGGTGCCCCATGAGAAGCTGCCCGGCCTGGACAAGTGGGCCCTCTCCCGCTTCAACGACCTGGCCGCTCAGGTGCGCAGAAGCTACAACGCCTACGAGTTCCACAGCGTCTACCGGGCTATCTACAACTTCTGCGTCATCGACCTGTCCAATTTCTACTTCGACATCATCAAGGACCGGCTCTACTGCGACGGCGAGGAGGCCCGCCGCTGCGCCCAGACGGTGCTCTACCGCATTCTGGACGGCATGACCCGCCTGCTGGCTCCCATTCTGGCCTTTACCAGCGACGAGATCTGGCACGCCATGCCCCATGCCGCCGACGCTGACGGCGAGAGCGTGCTGCTCAACGACATGCCCGGCTTTGACCCCGCCCTGGCTCTGCCCGAGGAGGAGGACGCCCGCTGGGACGCCGCCATGGCCCTGCGCACCGACGTGAACAAGGCCCTGGAGATCGCCCGCAGCGAAAAGCGCATCGGCAAGAGCCTGGAGGCCGCCGTCACCCTCTACTTCGACGGGCAGGAGGCCCAGGCCCTCTGGAACGGCCCCCTGGGCGGCTTTGACACCGCCGATCTGGAGACCATCTGCATCGTCTCCCACGTGGACGCGGTGCTGGGCTCCGGCCAGGGCTACCAGGGGGAGTGCATCCCCGGCCTCACCGTGCAGGTGGAGCCCGCCGCGGGGGCCAAGTGCGCCCGCTGCTGGAAGTACGACCCCCATGTGGGGGAGAACGGGGAGCACCCCGAGCTGTGCCCCCGCTGCGCCGCCGTGGTCAGCGGCCTGTAACCCGTACCCGCACACGGGCGCGCACCACCCTGCGCGCCCGTGTTTCCACCTTCCCCCACGCCGGAAAGGAGAGTTTCCATGATACCCTACGCCACTCTGGCCGCCGCGCTGGTGGCCCTGGACCAGGTGGTGAAATTCCTGGTGCGGGCCAACATCCCCCTGGGGGGCGCCGTGCCGGTGATCCCGGGGGTCATTCAGCTGACCTACTTCCAGAACACCGGGGCGGCCTTCTCCCTGTTTACCCAGCACACCTGGGTGCTGGCCCTGGTTTCCGCCGTGGTGTCCGCCGTCATTGTGGCGGCCATGGTGCGCCGGGTGTTTACCCGCCCCGCCGGTCTTATCATCCTGGCGGTGATCCTGGCCGGGGCGGTGGGCAACCTCATCGACCGGGTGTTCTTCCGCTTTGTCACCGACATGTTCCAGACCCTGTTTATCAACTTTGCCATCTTCAACGTGGCGGACATCTGCGTGGTGCTGGGGGGCATCGCCCTGTGCGTGTACGTGCTGTTCTTCTACGAGAAGTACGAGAAGAAGAGGGGAGCGGGCCATGACGCCTCTGCATCTGACCGCTGACCGGCCGGGAGAGCGGGCGGATCAGCTCCTCTCCCGGCTGCTGCCCGATCTCTCCCGCTCCGCCGCCCAGCGCCTGCTGGAGGAGGGTCTGGTCACCCTGGCGGGGGCCCCGGTGAAGAAAAACTATAAAACTGCGGCGGGAGACGTGCTCACCGTCTGCCTGCCCGACCCCGCCCCCCTGGACGCGGTTCCCCAGGACATCCCCCTGGACGTGGTATATGAGGACGGGGACGTCATCGTTATCAACAAACCGGTGGGCATGGTGGTGCACCCCGCCCCCGGCCACCCGGACGGCACCCTGGTCAACGCCCTGCTCCACCACTGCGGGGAGAGCCTGTCGGGTATCAACGGCGCCCTGCGCCCCGGCATCGTCCACCGCATTGACCGGGACACCTCTGGCCTGATCATCGCGGCCAAAAACGACTTTGCCCATCTGGCTCTGGCCCAGCAGCTCCAGGATCACTCCCTCTACCGGGAGTATCATGCGGTGTGCGTGGGGGGCCTCAAGCAGGAGGAGGGAACCATCTCCGCCCCCATCGCCCGCCACCCCACCGACCGCAAGCGTATGGCGGTGGACTACCTCCGGGGCCGAAGCGCCGTCACCCACTACCGGGTGCTGGAGCGCTACCCGGGCTACACCTATCTCCAGTGTCGGCTGGAGACGGGGCGCACCCACCAGATCCGGGTGCACATGGCCAAGCTGGGCCACCCTTTGCTGGGGGACACGGTATACGGCTCCTCCAGGCCCTATCCCGGCCTGGCAGGGCAGTGCCTGCACGCCCGGCGGCTGTGCTTTACCCACCCCCGGACGGGGGAGGCGATCACCCTGGAGTGCCCCCTGCCCCCCTGGTTTGTCCAGGTTCTGGAAAATCTGCGGGGGCTTACCGAATGAAAAAGGCCGCCCTGCGGCCAGAGCGGAGGGATTATTTTGGGCAAGTTTGACGGTGTGCTGCTGGCCAGCGATTTTGACGATACCCTGTACAACTCCAGCCTGGAGGTCTCCCGGGCGGACTACCAGGCCCTGGCCTACTTTACCCGGGAGGGAGGCACCTTCACCGTGGCCACAGGCCGGGCCTACCCCACCTTCGCCCCCTTCGCCTCCATCGCCCCCATCAACGCCCCGGTGATCCTCTCCAACGGCTCCGCCCTCTACGACTTTCAGGCCGGGCGGATGGTATACGAGACCTTCCTCCCCCGGCGGGTGCAGGAGGACATCCAGCAGGTGGCCCGGGACATCCCGGAGATCGGCTTTGAGGCCTACCACAACGACCAGATCTACGCCTACCAGCCCAACGAGGTGACCCAGCACCACATTACCCGGGCCAGGGCCACCTACCTGGAAGTACCCATCGGGGAGATCCCCCTGCCCTGGAGCAAGGTCATCCTCCAGCAGAACAATACCATCCTGCGCCGGGTGCAGGCCTACATGCTGGAGCGGTGGGCGGAGCACTACGAGGTCATCTTCTCCAACCCAGTGCTGCTGGAGCTCACCCGGAAGGGGAGCAACAAGGGGGGTATGGTGCGCTACCTGGCCGGGCTGCTGGGCATCGCGGACAAGAATATCTACTGCGTGGGGGACAACCAGAACGACATCCCCATGCTGGCCATCTCCGCCATTCCCTTTGCCCCCGCCAACTGCGCCCCCGAGGTAAGAGACTGGGGGGGGCGCATTGTGGCCTCCTGCGACGAGGGCTGTATTGCCCAGATTGTGGAGATTCTGGACGGAATTTATTGAGCGCAAAAAATCCCGGGCTGTCAAAGCCCGGGATTTTTTATGCCCTGGGGTCTGTCAAAGCGCCTCCATAGTCCCCGCCAGCAGCAGGGCGTAGTCCGCCAGGCCGGACAGGGGGGCTCGCTCGTCCACCGAGTGGGCGTCCAGAATCTCCGGCCCGGTGCTCACCATAATCAGCCCGGGCTGCTTGGCCCGGAACACGGAGGGCTCCAGCCCCACATGTACCGCGCCGATCTCCAGGCCGCGCCCTGTCTGGGCGCGGAACACCCGGTCCATCCGCCGGGCCAGGGTGTTCTCCCCGGTGCCCGGCCAGCCGGGATAGCCGCTGGCCCGCCGGACAAAGCCCGCCCGGGCGGCCGCCGGCGCATGGCGGGCGCACGGGACATCCTCCTCCTCCTGCCGGGCGCAGGGGGGAAAGGCGCGCAGCTCCCCCTGCCCGTCCTCCACCGACACCCGGCCCACATTA
>CALWWS010000206.1 GCA_944385305.1 uncultured Oscillospiraceae bacterium
GAGCCCAGCACCAGCACCTTCTTGATATCGGGATTCTTGGGCATCAGCGCGCGCCCCCTTTCATATTCTCCACAAAGCGGTCAAAGAGATACTCGGTATCCATGGGCCCGGGGGAGGCCTCCGGGTGGAACTGGACGGTAAAGCAGTTGGGGCGCTTGTACTTCAGCCCCTCCACGCTGCCCTCGTTGACGTTCACATGGGAGATCTCCGCCACCTCGGGGCGGACGCTCTCCTTGGTAACCACGTAGCCGTGGTTCTGACTGGTGATGAAGGCCCGCCCGGCGGCGATATCCTTCACCGGGTGGTTGCCCCCCCGGTGGCCGAAGCGCATCTTCCGGGTCTGGGCGCCGGTGGCCAGGGCGAGAAGCTGGTGGCCCAGGCACACGGCGAAGATGGGCAGGCTGGACTCGTAGAGCTGCTTGACCTGGTCGATGATCTCCACATTGTCCGCCGGGTCGCCTGGGCCGTTGGAGAGCATCACCCCGTCAAAGCCCCCCTCCAGCACCGTCTGGGCGGGGGTGTGGGCGGGGTAGACGGTGACCTGGCAGCCCCGCTTCTGCAGACAGCGGATCATATTCTCCTTCACCCCGTAGTCCATCAGGGCAACCCGCAGGCTCTGCTCCCCCAGGGCGGGGTAGACCTGGGCCTCCTTCCGGGTGACCCGCTCCACAGTGCCCTCCACCCGGTAGGAATTGATCTTCTCCAGGCACTCCTGGACAGAAAAATGCTCCGCACAGGTGATCATACCATTCATGGTACCCTGACTGCGGAGAATGCGGGTCAGGGCGCGGGTATCCACGCCCTCAATTCCAGTGATATTGTATTGTTTCAGGTAGGCGTCCAGCTCGCCCTCGCAGCGGAAATTGCTCCCCCGCCGGGCCAGATGGCGCACAATAAAGGCCTCCGCCCAGGGACGGGAGGACTCGTTGTCCTCCTGATTGACGCCGTAGTTGCCAATGAGGGGATAGGACATCACAATGCCCTGTCCGGCATAGGAGGGGTCGGTGAGGATCTCCTGATACCCCGTCATGGAGGTGTTGAACACCATCTCGCACACCCGGTCGGCCGTCGCGCCAATGCTGCGCCCCTCAAAGACGCTGCCGTTGGCCAGAATAAGGGTCGCTTTCATCTATGGTATCCCGCCTTTCATCGCCGTATTGTTATCCGTCCAATTCTATCTCAAATTCTCCCCGGTGGCAAGCGGCTTTTTACCCCTTTTCCGTGAAAATTGCAAAACCGTGGAAATGGACAAAGCCGCGCCGGGCAGCTCCCCCCTTTCACATGCAATGCGCCCCATACGCCCCGCCCGGGAGGGAATAATCTGCACCCAGGCGGTTTACACTATCTGGCAGAATCTTTCCCCAAGGAGTGTGACCCATGGTCATCGGCTTTCTGCGCACCATTATCCTCTACCTGCTGATCATCGCCGGCATCCGTCTGATGGGCAAGCGCCAGGTGGGCGAGCTGGAGCCCTCCGAGCTGGTGCTCTCCCTGCTCATCGCCGATCTGGCCGCTGTGCCCATGCAGGACTTCGGCATTCCCCTGCTCACCGGCATCATCCCCATCCTCACCCTGCTGTGCATCACCCTGATCCTCTCGGTGCTCACCATGCGCAGCATCCGCTTCCGGGCGGTGATCTGCGGCCGGCCCAGCATCATTGTGGAAAACGGCGTCCTGCGCCAGGGGGAGATGCGGAAAAACCGCTTCACGGTGGACGAGCTGATGGAGGAGCTGCGCATCAAGGGAATTACCGACCTGACCACGGTGAAATATGCCATTCTGGAGACCAACGGCCAGCTCTCCGTGCTCCCCTACGCCGGCCAGCTGCCCGCCACCGCCGCCCAGATGAAGTGCAACCCCAGGGAGGGCGGGCTGCCCGCGGTGCTTATCAACGACGGGCGGGTGCTGGATCACAACCTGAGGGACAGGGGGCTGGACCGGGCCTGGCTGGAGCGTCAGCTCAAAGCCCACGGCCTGCGGGATACCCGGCAGGTCTTTCTCCTGTCCATTGACGAGGGGGGACAGATCTACCTGTCCAAAAAGGAGGGAGCGCTGTGAAACGGCTGATTGCCGCCGTAGTCATTCTGGCCTTTATCCTGGGCGCAACCCTGTGCAACACCCTGCTGCTGGGCAGCTTTACCGGGGAGCTTACCCATCTGCTGGAGCAGGCGGGCCAGCTGGGGCGGGCGGGCAGCTGGACCCAGGCCCAGGTCCTCACCCGGCAGGCCCGGGAGGTCTGGCAGGGCCGGGACAGCTACCTCCACGTCACCCTGCGCCACGCGGACATCGACCAGATCTCCGCCGGCTTCCGGGAGGTGGAGGCCCTGCTGGCCTGCCGGGAGGAGGGAGAGTACGCCGCCGCCAACGCCCGGCTCATCACCCAGCTGGAGCTGCTCAACGAGGCCGAGCAGCTCAATCTGAAAAATGTGTTCTGAAAACAGAAAGCGCCCCGCCGGATTACCCGGCGGGGCGCTTATTCTGCGTCTACTTTTCCTCCAGCAGCTTGGACAGCTCGGCCATGAAGGTGCTGATATCCTTGAACTGGCGGTAGACCGAGGCGAAGCGCACATAGGCTACCTCGTCCACCTGCTTCAGCCGCTCCATCACCAGCTCCCCGATGCGGGCGGAGGGGATCTCCCGATCCATCTCGTTCTGGAGCACCTGCTCAATCTCGTTGGCCATCTCCTCCAGGGTGTTGAAGCTCACCGGCCGCTTCTCGCAGGCGCGGATCATGCCGTTTAAGAGCTTGGTCTTGTCAAAGGTCTGGCGGCTGCCGTCCTTCTTGATGACCACCAGGGGCAGGCTCTCCATGGTCTCATAGGTGGTAAAGCGCCGGTGGCACTCCAGGCACTCCCGCCGGCGGCGGATGCTGGCCCCCTCGTCGGAGGGACGGGAGTCCACCACCTTGCTCTCCAGGTGGGAACAGTAGGGACATTTCATGGCTTTCTAACCTCCCCGGATAAGTGGGGCAGCGGGCATTCCTCTCCCCTGCCCAGGTTGGAATTATTATAGCACACAAAGCCATTGTTTGGTATCCCCTATTTTTCGTCCTGCTCCCGGCTGCGAAAGCACCGTACATAGCCGCCGCTCTCACAGCGGTACACCGCCTCCAGATCCTCCTCCGCCCACTCCTCCTGAAAGGGGAGGGAAAAGCGCACGCAGGTGCCGCAGGAGGCGGACAGCTTCCGGGGCACCGGGGCCATGACCGCCCCGGCATCCCCCAGCTCCTTCACCCGCCGGTGAAAGCGCAGGGCCCCCAGGTGGGTGAAAAATGTGGCGATCTGCTCCATCAGGAGATGGTAATCTCATAGTCCCCGTCCACTTCCCGGTGGGACACTTTGTATCCCCCGTTGGTGGCCAGGCGGGTGACGTTCTCCAGGGGAGTCTCCCCGTCCACCAGCACCTGGAGGGGCACCCCGTACTTTTTCAGGGCCTGCTTGGTCATCAGCACCGGCTCGGGGCAGGAGTAGCCCCTGGCGTCAATCTGGTTCATCTTCGTGCTCCTTTCAGATCTTTTTCCGGTTCAGGTTCAGCCCGCCGATGGCACACACCACCGCCAGGCCCAGAATCACCGCCACCTTGCCGTTAAAGGTGGGGCCCTCCCCCGAGGAGGCCAGGGAGAAGTTGTGGCAGAAGGCGGCCCCCGCCACCATGCCCAGCACCGCCACGGCGGAGTCGGAGTTGCCGCTGCCCGCCAGGATGAGCTGCCGCAGGGGGCAGCCCCCCAGCAGCACGGAGGCCAGGCCCACCAGGGCCATGCCCAGCAGGTTCCAAAGCCCGTCGGTGTGGGCCACCGCCTGCCCGGCAAAGCCGGGGTTGAAGCCGCCGGGCAGCCCCATACCCCCCACAATCAGGTTGCCCACCAGCACGGCGATGAAAATGCCCACAAAGCCGGAGAGCAGGTGGAAGTCCCGGAACATCATGGCGTCCCGCAGGCCCCCCGCCATGCACAGGCGGGTGCGCTGGGCCAGGGCGCCCACCACCAGCCCCGCCACCAGGGAGAGGGCGATGGGGGCCCGCATGGAGCCCGGCCCCTCCTGGGAGAAGAAAATGAACGCGGGGGCGGCGCACACCAGCACCAGCAGCACCACCGTCATGGCGGGCATCAGCGCCCCCTCCAGCTTCGCCTGGGGCTGGGACTTCTTCAGGGAGAAGCCCCCCTTCAAAAACAGGGTGCCGGCAAAGATGCCCAGGGCAAAGCCCACCAGGCCCAAAATGGCGTTGCCGTCCCCGCCCCCCAGGCGGATAACCATGCGCAGGGGGCAGCCCAAAAACATCAGCGCGCCCACCATCACGCAGAAGCCCAGAGTAAACCGGGCCATGGGGGACGAGCCGCCCCGGACGTTGAATTCCTTCCCCGCCAGGGCCATCACCATAGCGCCCAGCACCAGACCGATGAT
>CALWWS010000207.1 GCA_944385305.1 uncultured Oscillospiraceae bacterium
TCTCCGGCCGTGAGTTCGGCGGCTCCGACACCTACGCCACCTCTCAGATCATTGCCGCCGCCATCAACAAGATCGGCGTGGAGCAGGACGACGTGATCCTCTGCGGCCGGCAGGCCATCGACGGCGATACCGCCCAGGTGGGGCCCCAGATCGCCGAAAAGCTGCACCTGCCCCAGGTCTCCTACGCCGCCGAGATCACCAAGGAGGGGGATACCCTCACCGTCAAGCGGATGCTGGAGGACGGCTACATGACCATTAAGGTCAAGACTCCCTGCCTGATCACCTGCATCAAGGAGCTGAACACCCCCCGCTACATGAGCGTGGGCGGCATCTACGAGTGCTACTCCAAGCCCTACGAGGTGTTTGACTACAACACCCTGAAGGACGATCCCCTCATTGATCCCTCCACCATCGGTCTGAAGGGCTCCCCCACCAATATCTTCAAGTCCTTCACTCCGCCTCAGAAGGGCGTGGGCGTGATGCTGGAAGGCGCCGACAAGGGCACCTGTGAGCAGCTGGCCGGCATTCTGGCCGCCAAGCATCTGATCTGATAGAAGGGAGAATTGACGAATATGTCTACTTACAACAGTGCCGCGATCGAAGAATTCAACGGCGGCGTTTGGGTATTCTGTGAGCAGCGCCAGGGCAAGATGATGCCCACCTCCTTCGAGCTGATCTCCGAGGGCCGCAAGCTGGCTGACGAGCTGGGCTCCAAGCTGTACGGCGTGCTGCTGGGCCACAACATCGAGGGCATCGCCAAGGAACTGGGCGGCTACGGCGCCGACGGCGTGTATGTCTGTGACCACCCCCTGCTGGAGAACTACACCACCGACGGCTACACCAAGGTCATCTGCGACCTGGTGGAGGAGCTGAAGCCCGAGGTTATGCTGATCGGTGCCACCAATATCGGCCGGGACCTGGGCCCCCGCTGCGCCGCCCGGCTCCACACCGGTCTGTGCGCTGACTGCACCCACCTGGACATCGATGTGCCCAAGTACAAGGAGTTCCTCCGCTCTGCCTCCACTCTGGCCCCTGAGGTTATTGACGGCATCAAGGAGGACGACCGCAACCTGAAGATGACCCGTCCCGCCTTCGGCGGCCACCTGATGGCCACCATCATCTGCCCCCGGTTCCGTCCCGCCATGGCCACGGTCCGTCCCGGCGTGATGAAGAAGAACCCCTTCGACCAGGCCAAGGCGGACGCCTGCGAAATCATCAAGCCCCAGTTCTCCCTCACCGAGGCGGATATGAACACCCAGGTGGTGGAAGTGGTCAAGGCCGCCAAGAAGCTGGTGGACCTGATCGGCGCCGACGTGGTAGTCTCTGTGGGCCGCGGCATCTCCAAGGATGTAGAGGGCGGCATCAAGCTGGCTGAGGAGCTGGCTGAGGTCCTGGGTGGTGTCGTGGGCGGCTCCCGTGCCACCATCGACGCGGGCTGGCTGTCCGCTGACCATCAGGTGGGCCAGACCGGCAAGACCGTTCATCCCAAGATCTATGTGGCTTTGGGCATCTCGGGTGCTATCCAGCACAAGGCCGGTATGCAGGACTCCGAGTGCATCATCGCCGTGAACAAGAACGAGACCGCCCCCATCTTCGAGATCGCCGATTACGGCATCTGCGGCGACCTCTTCAAGGTCACCCCCATGCTCATTGAAGCCATCCGCGCTGCCAAGGCTGCCAAGTAAAAACCGATACACACGCAGATTGAGTCAGGCCCGGCGGGATTGCTCCCGCTGGGCCTGATTGTTTCTCTGCAATTTATGTTAGCTTGTTGCTCAGTTTTCTCACTGCGGAAAGACAGACGGCTGCCTGATCGCTTTCCTCGAAAAGGCCCGCAGAAGCGGATATTCTCATGTCTTTCTCTAACTGCAAAAAATCCCAATCCGTCCCTAACAGGAAACGGATTCGGATTTGGTCGGTCTGGAAAAACGGTTACAAGTGACATCCTCTCAATAATGGAGAATGCCGTCCCAGCGCAGTGGGAAGGGAGAAGCAATGGAACGGGCAAATGCCATCGTTTTCACCACAGGCATAAAAAACGTCGGAGCAAAGCGAACTTTGCTCCGACGTGGTGCGCGAGGCGGGAGTCGAACCCGCACGCCCTTGCGAGCACTGGCACCTGAAGCCAGCGAGTCTACCAATTCCACCACTCGCGCGTATCATATTGTGCGCTGTTTCAGCGCAAGAAGTATATTACCACATGGCCAGAAACATGTCAATACTTTTTTGAAAAAATATCCGTTTCTTGCAGACAGTACAATGCCAGGTTGCCTCTGCCAACTGATGTAAGTCACGGGAGAATAATACCCCGCGCCAAAAAATCTTCTTTTTGAAGAAAAAAGCATAGAACGACCGCTGTGATCCGATTCCAGCGGACCACAGCGGCCATTTTGGCACCCCTGACCAGACTCTAACTGGTGGCCTACCGCTTAGGAGTGAGGTTGAGCCAATGAACCACCGTGTTCCGCAGTATCCTTACACATTTTATTGTGAAATACTAACACAAAACGGTCTTTGATGCAAGCGTCTCTTTGTGCATATTTTGTATCATGGCG
>CALWWS010000208.1 GCA_944385305.1 uncultured Oscillospiraceae bacterium
GGGGGTTCTCCACAAAGCGCCCGTCCCAGCCCCGGGGCAGCAGCACCCGCAGGAAGGGGTCGGCCACCACGGCCCGCAGGCCGGGCCGCCCCAGCGCCTGCCGGATGGCGGCCTCGTCGGGCAGATCCACATCTCCCGGCCGGGCCAGGGCGGCCTCCAGGCCGAACAGGCAGCCCACCGCCGCCCCCTCCAGGCCGTACTCCTCCTCCAGAGCCAGGCGGATGGCGCCGGCCTGCACCTGCTCGCCGATCATCAGCACCTCCCCCGTCGGCTGTGCCCGGGGGGCGGCGCCCCGGATCCTGCTGCCCCCGCCGGCGCATACCGCCGCCAGATCCGCCAGGAAGCCCTCCGCCCCCCGGCGCCCCAGGGGAAGGCCGCACAGATAGGGCGTGCCGAAGCGCTTTTCCATGTACCGGGCGGCCAGCAGGCCCGCCCGGGACACCGCCAGATTGGCCTGGGCGGCGGCCGCCCGGCCCACCTGCTCCAGGGTGTAGCCCATGGACAGGCACAGGTTGACGGTGTAGCCCGCCCCCTCCAGCAGCGCCTTCACCTCCTCCAGGTTCTCCCCGGTGCCGAAGTCCAGGGGGGTGGCGCCCAGGAGATTCACCCGGCCGGGCAGGGGGCTCACGGGCCGGGCAAAGCGCTCCAGCAGGGCAATCTGGGCGGCGGCCACCCCCCGGTCGTAGTAGGCGGTGCCGGTGGTGTCAAAGCCCAGACAGGGGATGCCGGTGCGCCCCTCCAGCTCGGCGGCCAGGCCGGTGAGATCGCTGCCGATGACCATGGGCACCGGGCTGCCCACCAGGGCCATCAGCTCGGGCCGGATGTCCCGGGCGGCGGCGGCCATCCTGTCCAGCAGCTTCCCGTCGTCCCCCAGCACCGCGTCAATCTCCCGCAGGCCGGAGCAGTAGATGGGGGATCGGGAGCCGTACCACCGGGGCTCGTCGTAGCCGGTGTAGTTGCCCGTGCAGCCCGAGGCGTCGTGCATGGCGGTCACCGTATGCAGGTCAAACAGCACGCTGGCCACCCCGGAGTAGTCGGGGGAAAAGGGGGGCAAAACAATGGATAATCTGGCCATCTCACACCACCAATCCGTACTCGTGTATCATTTTCCGCACATCCGCCGGGGCGTCCAGGGCCTGCTCCAGCCGCTCCATCAGGGTGATAACCCCGTGGTAGCCCAGCAGCCCCTCGTCGTTGAACACGTCGGCGGCGTAGCGGGACCCGGCCAGGTAGGCCCCGTCCACCCCCACCGCCAGGCTGTGGGGGAGCTGTCCCTCAAAGCGCACCACCCGGTGGTGGTTGGACTGGAGGATCTCCACCTGGGGCGCGTGCTCCCGCAGCCAGGCCAGGTGCTCCTCATCCCAGGGGATGCACTCCCCCGCCTGCACCCGGGCCACGGAGAAGCCGTACTCCAGCAGGGCCCGGGCCGCCCCGAAGGGCCGCTGGAAGGCGGAGGCGTCCACCACCAGGGGGATCTCCCCCACCCGCGCCCTGGCCCGCTCCGCTGCCGCCAGGGCCCGGTCCCGCCAGGGGGTGAGATCGGGGGCCAGCTCCCACGCCGTGTCCGCCCACCGGGCCAGACTGCGGTAGCCCGCCTCAATCTCCTCCAGGCGGTAGCTCACCGGCAGGGTGAGCATGGGGATGCCCAGCCGCCGCTCCAGCTGTCCGGCGGCCTGCTTGCCCTGGGGGGCGATGACCAGGTTCAGGCAGCTGCTCCCCATCTGCTGGTAGTCCTCAAAGCTCGTATACCGGGAGATGTGGCGCAGCTCTCCCAGGCCCAGCCCGGCCAGAAACGCGTGGATCTCCCCCCGGGGATCCACCTGCGCCAGGTTGCCCAGGCAGTTGACCCCCCGGTCAGGCGCCCTCCCCCCCTCCAGCAGGCTGTACATCTTGTTCTGGATGGACACCCCCGGCGGGGTGGCCGAGCCCAGGGAGATGGGGTTCATGTGGCACACCCGGAAGCGGATGCCGGGGAAGCGGGCGTGGAGAGTGTCCTCCAGGGCGTCGTTGTCCGTGCCGATGAGATCGTCCAGGCAGCTGACAAAGACCAGCACCACCCGGGGCCGGGCTGGCAGGGCCTGGAGAAACTCCTCCACCGCCGGGGGGATGAGGTCGTCATAGCCGCTGATAATGTCGCTCTGATCCACATAGAGGTAGGCCAGGCGGCGCTTCATCTCCTGCTTCATGATGCTGATGGCCCCGTGTCTGCCGCAGGCGAAGGGGCAGACAAACAGCTGCACGCTCTCGGGCACCATCATGCCGGTGCGCACCACCCCCCGCCCGCCGTTGGCGGGGGAGGCGTAGTGCAGGGTATCCGCAAAGCATCCGCAGTTCACCCTCCCGCCACCTCCAGTACCCGGTCGGCCAGGCGTCCGTACACCCCGGCCATGGAGCTGTCCGGCAGGGCCTCCACCACCGTCATCCCCTGGTTTTCCGCCTGCTGCACCGCCCTGTCCCGGGGGATCACGCTCACCACCCGGCTGCCGCACTCCGCCGCCGCCCGGGCCACCAGCGCGTCCTCGTCCTCCACGTTGCGGCAGTTCTGAATCAGTCCCCCCAGCCGGGCGTAGCCCCGCTTTCCAAAGCTCTCCACCGCGTGGGCGATGTTGGCCGCGGCGTACAGGGACATCATCTCCCCCGAGGTGACGATAAACACCTGCTGGGCGTAGCCCCCCCGGATGGGCATGGCAAAGCCGCCGCACACCACATCCCCCAGCACATCGTAAAACACAATGTCCGGCTGGTAGCGCTCATAGGCGCCCAGCTCCTCCAGCTTCTCAAAGGCAGTGATAATCCCCCGCCCGGCGCAGCCGATGCCCGGGGTGGGCCCCCCGGCCTCCACGCACACCGTCCCGGCGAAGCCGGTGAAGGCGATGTCCTCCAGGCGCAGCCCGCTCCCCCGCTCCCGCAGCTGATCCAGCACGGTGGGGATCTTCCTGCCCCCCATCAGATTTTTGGTGGAGTCGGCCTTGGGGTCGCAGCCGATCTGCATCACCCGCAGCCCCCGGGCCGCCAGCGCCGCCGACAGGTTGGAGGTGGTGGTGGATTTGCCGATCCCGCCCTTTCCGTAAATGGCTATTTTCTTCACGCATACCCCTTTCCACATCAGTTAGTTAAAACTAACCTATGTACGGAAAATTGGTTAGCTTTCGCTAACCACGAGCTAGTGTAGCACTATCCGCGCCCCCTTGTCAAGACTTTCCTCTGTGTGTCAGAAATTTTTTCCGAAACAAGAGAGGGGCAGCCGGTTTTGCCGGCTGCCCCTCTGAGGCTGTCAAATACGCGGCTGCGGGCTGCTCGCGGCGGCTCCGCGCTCACTCCTTGTCACGCTCCGCCTCGTCCTCGCAAAGTCCGCTTTGTTTGGGACGCCCAGGCATGGGCACCCCAAACGCCGCTCCCTTGCTCGTCCTCTCCCCACCGAACCCGCTGCGCTGGGCTTCGGCGGGGGCCCCATAAAAGCCCCCTGCTCCCGGGCGCTCCGCGCTCATTCGTGGTGCTTCATCATGGCCCGGGCCTGGGCGATGAGGTCGTCGCTCACCCCCTGCACCAGAACCACCTGCTTGACCTGGGGGACGGCGGCGCACACCTCCTCCTGGATGATCTGCTCGGTGGTGATGGTGGCCGAGGGGCAGCCGGAGCACTGGCCCAGCAGGCGCACCTTGAGCACCCCGTCCTCCAGGCCCAGCAGCTCCACCCCGCCGCCGTGATTTTGCAGGTAGGGCAGCACCTTCTCCTCAATGACCTTCTCAATTTCCTGCATCATAGCGCACTTCCCCTTTCACATTCACAGGCTCAGGCTGGCGATAAACTGCTTGGCGGTGCGGGGGGTGCGGCCCTGGTGGCGCATCTCCCACTTTACCGCCTCGGCCCGCAGCTGCTCCCTGTCCATTGCAATGCCCTCCATGGCGGCCATGCGCTCCACCATGTCCAGAAACTCCGCCTTGTTCAGGGCCAGATAGGGGATGCGCAGGCCGAAGCGGTCGGACAGGGAGGTCTTCTCCTGGATGGTCTCGAAGGC
>CALWWS010000209.1 GCA_944385305.1 uncultured Oscillospiraceae bacterium
GGCCAGATTGGTGAACAGCACGGTACGGTCGATGGCGCCGGTGCGCTTGAACTCGTTGACGAAATACTCGGCCTCTTCAAAGGTGATACCGATGGCGGCGAAGACCACGGCGAAGTTGGTCTCACCCCCCAGCACCTTGGCCTGACGGGCGATCTGGGCCGCCAGCTGGGCGTGGGGCAGACCGGAGCCGGAGAAGATGGGCAGCTTCTGGCCGCGGACCAGGGTGTTCAGGCCGTCGATGGTGGAGACGCCGGTCTGGATGAACTCGTTGGGGTAGTCCCGGGCGGCGGGGTTCATGGGCAGGCCGTTGATGTCCTTGTGGGCCTCGGGCAAAATGGCGGGGCCGCCGTCGATGGGCTGGCCCATGCCGTTGAAGACGCGGCCCAGCATGTCGCCGCTGACCGCCAGCTCCAGGGGGTGGCCCAGGAAGCGGATCTTGGAGTCCCGCAGGTTGATGCCGGCACTGCTCTCAAAGAGCTGCACCACAGCGGTGTCGCCGTTGACCTCCAGCACCTTGCAGCGGCGAGTGGAGCCGTCGTGGAGCTCGATCTCGGCCAGCTCGTCGTAGGTGACGCCCTCCACCTGGTGGACCACCATCAGAGGTCCGGAGACCTCATGGATGGTACGATATTCCTTCATCATTCGTCCTCACCGCCTTTCTCCGCGATGGCGGCGATCTCGCTCTCCATCGCCTGGGCGATGGCGGCGTACTCCGCCTCATACTTGTCGGCCTCCACGAACTTGGCCCGGCCGATCTGCTCCTTGGAGGGGATGGCGAAGAGGGCCTGGAGGTCCGCGCCCTTGGCCACGGCGGCCCGGGCCAGCTTGTCGTAGTCGAGAATCAGGGCCAGCAGGCGCATCTGCCGGTCAAAGCTGGAGTAGGAGTCCACATCCATGAAGGCGTTCTGCTGCAGGAAGTCCTCGCGGACCATCTTGGCAGTCTCCAGCGTCAGCTGATCGCCCGGGCCCAGGGAGTCCTTACCCACCAGCTTGACGATCTCGTCCAGCTCCGCCTCCTCCTGGAGGATACTCATGGCCTTGTTCCGGTTCTCCATGAAAGCGGGGCCGAAGTGCTCGTCGAACCAGGGCTTCATGGTGTCCAGATACAGGCTGTAGGAGTTCAGCCAGTTGATAGCGGGGAAGTGACGGCGATAGGCCAGGGAGGCGTCCAGAGACCAGAACACCTTGACGATGCGCATGGTGCCCTGGCTGACGGGCTCGGAGAGGTCGCCGCCGGGAGGCGACACGGCGCCCACGGCGGTGAGGGAGCCGGTGCGGTCCTCGGTGCCCATGCACTGCACCACGCCGGCGCGCTCGTAGAACTGGGCCAGACGGGAGGCCAGGTAAGCGGGGTAGCCCTCTTCACCGGGCATCTCCTCCAGGCGGCCGGACATCTCACGGAGGGCCTCGGCCCAGCGGGAGGTGGAGTCGGCGATGACGGCCACGGCGTAGCCCATGTCGCGGAAGTACTCGGCGATGGTGATGCCGGTGTACACAGATGCCTCACGGGCGGCCACGGGCATATCGGAGGTATTGGCGATGAGGACGGTGCGCTTCATCAGGGTCTCGCCGGTGCGGGGGTCGGTGAGCTCGGGGAACTCACGGAGCACATCGGTCATCTCGTTGCCCCGCTCGCCGCAGCCCACGTACACCACGATATCCACGTCGGACCACTTGGCCAGCTGGTGCTGGACCACGGTCTTGCCGGAGCCGAAGGGGCCGGGCACGGCGGCGGTACCGCCCTTGGCGATGGGGAACATGGTGTCGATGATCCGCTGGCCGGACTGGAGGGGGGCCACGGGATTGTACTTCTTCTTGTAGGGCCGGCCGATGCGGACAGGCCACTTCTGGACCATGGTGAGCTCCTTCAGTTCGCCCTTGTCGGTGCGGACCTTGGCAATCACCTCGTCGACAATATAGTCGCCGGGCTGGATGACCCACTCCACGGTGCCGGAGACGCCGTTGGGGACCATGATCTTGTGGAGCACCACGCTGGTCTCGGGAACGGTACCCAGCACGTCGCCGCCGGTGACGGCGTCGCCCACCTTGGCCACAGGGGTGTAGCTCCACTTCTTCTCCCGGGTGAGGGCGGGGACCTCCACGCCGCGCTGAAGGTTGGAGCCGGTGCGCTTGACGATCTCCTCCAGGGGGCGCTGGATGCCGTCGTAGATGTTCTCAATGATACCGGGGCCCAACTCCACGCTCAGGGGGGCGCCGGTAGAGACCACGGCGGCGCCGGGTCCGAGGCCGGAGGTCTCTTCATAGACCTGGATGGAGGCCTGGTCGCCGGTCATATTCAGGATCTCGCCGATGAGCCGCTGCTCGCCCACGCGGACCACGTCGGCCATGTTGGCGTCGGCCAGTCCGTCAGCGACCACCAGAGGTCCGGAAACCTTAATGATCTTGCCTTGACTCAAGCTTTTCACTGCCTTTCTTCGTATAGTGAGGGGCACGGAACGAACCCGATCATTCCGCCCCAAATCCCCCACCGGGGGGGAGCCAGGGGTCCGCAGTCCCCAATCCCTGAGGTGCGGTCTCCTCGCGGCATAGCCGATCTTCGCGCTAAGAGCCTCGCTGTGCTCGGTTGCGCTCCGAAATGCGCCTGCGGGCGCGATGCGGCCTACGCTACAAACATGCCACTGGCATGTTTGCTTAACGCTGCGGGGCCAGGGGGCCGCAGCCCCCGGTTCTTTTGCCGGAGGCAA
>CALWWS010000210.1 GCA_944385305.1 uncultured Oscillospiraceae bacterium
AGCACCGCCCCGGTACGGATGACCTGCTCGCACAGCTCCACCGCGGCGGGGGGACGGATCTGCCCGGCGCCGTAGAAGAAGTGCTTGTGCAGATTTTCCACTCCGGTGAGCAGCAGACAGGGCAGCAGGAGCAGCAGGCCCAGCTGGGTGCGGGCGTCCCCCAGCAGGTAGACCGAGATGGGGTCGTAAAAGATCGCCACCGCCGCCGCCACGGCGGCAAACAGGATCAGAAACCAGCGCAGACAGCGGCGCAGTACCTGGGCCGCCGCCGTTGGATTTTTCCGGGCGTGGTACTCCGAGGAGAGGTTGGATACCGCCACAGTCAGACCAACAGCGGTGATGGAGAGGATCACCGCATAGACCGGCATGATCAGCTGGTAGAGCCCCATGATCTCCGCCCCGATAAGCCGGGAGAGAAAGATGCGGTAGACAAAGCCCAGCAGCTGGGAGGCCAGGCTGGTGGCGGTGAGCACCAGAGTGCCGTAGAGCATGGAGGTACGGTTGAAGTTCAAGCGGGCGCCCCCTTTCCTGTTGATTTAACTCTATTCAAAAGGGGGGCAATCCATGTGCGAGAAAGCTTTTGACAACAGGGGGAGAAGCGAGTATGATAAAACCTGCCGCGAAAACGGGGGAAAAACGCCCGCCGGCGGGGCAGAGCAAAGGAAATCGGGGGACGGAGCATGATTGCGACAATTATTAACGTAGTGTTTATTCTGGTGGGCGGTATGCTGGGACTGGTGTTCAAAAACCGCATCAGCGCCCGCTTCTCCTCCTGCCTCACCTTTGCCCTGGGCCTGTGTGTGCTGGGCATCGGCATCTCCAGTATGATCGCAACAGAGGACACCCTGTGCGTCATTGTGTGTATGGTCATCGGCACCCTCATCGGCGAGGGGATCAACATCGAAAAGCGGATGGACAGCCTGGGAGAGGTGCTCCGCCGCCGGCTGATAAAAGGGGAGGGGAACAACCGCTTTGTAGAGGGGTTTGTCACCGCCTCCGTCCTCTTCTGCGTGGGAGCCATGGCCATCAATGGCTCCATGGAGGCGGGAATGAACGGCAATTACGACATTCTGGTCTCCAAGTCGGTGATTGACGGGGTGACCTCCATCACCTTTGCCGCCGCCATGGGGGTGGGGGTGCTCTTTTCCGCCCTGCCCATCCTGCTCTATGAGGGAGGGCTGACCATCATCTTCGCCCTGGTGGGCCGGGGTATGGATCCGGCGGTGGTCAACGAGATGAGCGCCGTGGGAGGCACCATTATTGTGGGGATTGGCATTAATATGCTTGGCCTTCCCAAGGAGAAGCTGCGAGTGGGCAATATGCTTCCCGCCATCTTCCTGCCCCTGGCCTATCTCCCTGTTGCCCGGGCGCTGGGCGGCCTGATGGGATAAACCGGACGATTGTTTCCAGGGACGGGACAGGCGGACATTTTTTGCATCAAAAAAGCCAGAAAAAATTGAAAAGGGGCTTGTCAAATGGGGCAAGAGGAGATATACTCATAAAATGGGACGGTTTCCAGAACAATGTGCGCCCATCCAAAACACGCAACGAAACCGCTTAGGGTCGGTGCGTTGCGCTTTTTTGTGAAAAAATGTGTTAAAAAAATAACAAGTGGAGGGCGGCGCCATTTTCCGGCCCGGCCCGGATTAGGAGGTTTCCCATGGCGTTGGTTACGCTGGAGCAGAATGAGCATATCGGCATCATCACCATCAACCGGCCGGAGGCGCTCAACGCCCTCAACAGCCAGGTACTTACCGAGCTTTCCGCCACCCTGGACCAGGTGGAGAGCAACCAGGAAATCTATGTGGTTATTCTCACCGGTGCGGGCCGCTCTTTTGTGGCGGGCGCGGACATCGGCGAGATGAAGGGCTACAATTCCAGCCAGGGCAAGGCCTTCGGCGCCTACGGCGGCAGCGTGATGCTCAAGCTGGAGCAGCTGTCCAAGCCTGTGATCGCCGCGGTCAACGGCTTTGCTCTGGGCGGCGGCTGTGAGCTGGCCATGGCCTGCGACATCCGCCTGGCCAGCGAGAAGGCCAAGTTCGGCCAGCCCGAGGTGGGCCTGGGCATTACCCCCGGCTTCGGCGGCACCCAGCGCCTGCCCCGCATTGTGGGTGTGTCCAAGGCCATGGAGCTCATTCTCACCGCCCGGGTTATCAAGGCCGACGAGGCTCTGGCCATCGGCCTGGTCTCCCAGGTTTGCCCCGCCGAGGAGCTGATGGGCAAGGCCATGGAGCTGGCCCAGGCCATCTGCGCCAACGCTCAGGTGGCGGTGCGGGAGTCCAAGCGGTGCATCCGCATGGGTATGCAGACCGACATCAGCACAGGCTCCGCCTTTGAGGCTGAGGCCTTCGGCGTGTGCTGCGGCACCGAGGACAAAAACGAGGGCATGGGAGCATTTCTGGAGAAGCGGGCGGAGAAGCACTTTATCAACCGGTAAGAAGCACCCCGGGCCTACATAGACCGCCGCCTATGACCTTGTACTCCGGTCTGTAAGCGCTATCGGCGGAATTTACCAAGTACCCCACGCCGCGGGGCGGCGAAATGATAGAGTAAAATCAAAATAAATTTATACTTGATTAGGAGGACGTCAGCATGAAGAAGATTGTTGTCATCGGCGGCGGAACCATGGGCCTCGGAATTGCCCAGGCTTTCGCCAACAAGGGGTTTGACACTTATGTGCGCTCCACCAGCGACGCCAGCGCCGAGCGCCACAAGAACAGTCTGATCAAGAGCCTGGACAAGCGCATTGCCAAGGGCAAGCTGGACGAGGCTGGCAAGCAGGCTCTGCTGGATAAGCTCACCTTTACCAGCGACCTCAACGTGGCCGCCGACGCCGATCTGGTGATGGAGGCCGCCATTGAGAACATGGATCTGAAGAAGGAGCTGTTTGCCAAGCTGGACGAGATGTGCAAGCCCGAGACCATTCTCACCACCAACACCTCCTCCATCTCCATCACCGAGATCGCCTCCGCCACCAAGCGGGCCGACAAGGTGATTGGCATGCACTTCTTCAACCCCGCCACTGTGATGAAGCTGGTGGAGGTTATCCGCGGCGCGAAGACCAGCGACGAGACCTATAACACCATTGCTGAGCTCACCGCCGCTATCGGTAAGGAGGCTGTTGAGGTGGCCGAGGCCCCCGGGTTTGTGGTCAATAAGATCCTCATCCCCATGATCAACGAGGGTATTGATCTGGTGTACACCGGCGTGGCCAGCGTGGAGGACGTGGACAAGGCCATGAAGCTGGGCGCCAACCACCCCATGGGTCCCCTGGAGCTGGGCGACCTGGTGGGCCTGGACGTGTGCCTGGCCATTATGGATACCCTGTTCAAGGAGACCGGCGATCCCAAGTACCGCGCCAGCCTGCTGCTGCGCAAGATGGTACGCGCCGGCGATCTGGGCCGTAAGACCGGCAAGGGGTTCTACGACTATTCCAAGTAAGCGGATTCAGGGGAAGTTCGGGGGAAAGCACACCGCGTAAGAGGGCTGCGGACAGAGGGACGGAGGTCCCGTCCCTCTGTTTCCAACATATATCAGTCTAGGAGGAAGGCAACAAATGGATTTACACCTGTCCAAAGAGCATGAGATGCTCCGCAAAATGTACCGCGAGTTTGCGGAAAACGAGGTCAAGCCTCTGGCCGAGGAAGTGGATGAGACTGAGGAGTTTCCCGCGGAGACCGTAAAGAAGCTGGGCAAACTGGGCATGATGGGCATCTACTTCCCCAAGGAGTACGGCGGAGCTGGTGCGGACGTGCTGTCCTACGCCATGGCGGTGGAGGAGATGAGCAAGGTCTGCGGCACCACCGGCGTTATCATCTCCGCCCACACCTCTTTGTGCTGCGCCCCCATCTTTGAGCACGGCACCGAGGAGCAGAAGATGAAGTACCTGCCCAAGCTCTGCTCCGGCGAGTGGATTGGCGCCTTCGGTCTGACCGAGGCGGGCGCCGGCACCGACGCCCAGGGCCAGCAGACCACCGCGGTGGATGCCGGCGACCACTGGGTGCTCAACGGGACCAAGATCTTTATCACCAATGCGGGCTTTGCTCATGTCTTTGTGATCATTGCGGTGACCGGAAGCACTGTGGACAAGAAGGGCCGCAAGCGCAAGGAGATCTCCGCCTTCATTGTTGAGCGGGACTTCCCCGGCTTCTCTGTGGGCAAGCACGAGAAGAAGATGGGTATCCGCGGCTCCTCCACCTGTGAGCTGATCATGGAGGACTGCATTGTTCCCAAGGAGAATCTGCTGGGCAAGCTGGGCAACGGCTTTAAGATTGCCATGCAGACTCTGGACGGCGGCCGCATCGGCATTGCCTCCCAGGCTCTGGGCCTGGCGGAGGGCGCTGTTGAGGAGGCTGTCAAGTACACCAAGGAGCGCGTGCAGTTTGGCAAGCGCATTTCCGAATTCCAGAACACCCAGTTCCAGCTGGCCGACATGCATACCCGCACTGAGGCCGCCAAGTGGCTGGTTTACTCCGCCGCGATGAAGAAGCAGAACCATGAGGACTACAGCGCCGACGCCTCCATGGCCAAACTCTTCGCCGCTGAGACCGCCAGTGACGTGACCCGCCGCGCCGTGCAGCTCTTCGGCGGCTACGGCTACACCCGTGAGTATCCGGTGGAGCGCATGATGCGCGACGCCAAGATCACCGAGATCTACGAGGGTACCAGCGAGGTTCAGCGGATGGTCATCGCGTCCCACCTGGGCGTGAAGTAAGGAACTGGAGGTAAGATTACGATATGAAAGCGATTGTTTGTGTCAAGCAGGTTCCCGACACCTCCGGTGTGGTGGCGGTGAAGGAAGACGGCACCATGGATCGTGCCGCAATGGCGACTATTACCAACCATGACGACCTGGCCGCTGTGGAGGCCGCTCTGCGTATCAAGGACGCCACCGGCTGCAAGGTGATCGTGGTCTCCATGGGTCCTCCCCCCGCCGAGAGCATGCTGCGTGAGCTGCTGGCCCGCGGCTGCGACGAGGCGGTGCTGGTCTCCGCCCGGGAGTTCGGCGGTTCCGATACATACGCTACCTCCCAGATCCTGGCTGCTGCCATTAAGAAGATTGGCCTGGAGAGCGACGACATTATCTTCTGCGGCCGTCAGGCCATCGACGGCGACACCGCCCAGGTGGGCCCCCAGATCGCCGAGAAGCTGGGCCTGCCCCAGATCTCCTATGCCGCCGAGATTACCGTGGAGGGCAAGGCGGTTACCGTCAAGCGCCTGCTGGAGGACGGCTACATGATGCTGCGGGTGCAGACTCCCTGCCTGATCACCTGCGTCAAGGAGCTCAACGAGCCCCGCTACATGAGCGTGCCCGGCATTGTGGACTGCTATTCCAAGCCCCTGGCTGTGTTCAACTATGAGACCCTGAAGGACGATCCCCTGGTGGATCTGGATACCATCGGCCTCAAGGGCTCTCCCACCAATGTGTATAAGTCCTTCTCTCCCCCGGTGAAGGGCGCCGGCATGATGCTGGAGGGCGCCGACAAGGCGACCTGCGACAAGCTGGTCAGCCTGCTGGACGCCAAGCACATGATTTAAAAGAGAGGAGAGACTGAAATGGCTGAGTATAATAGCAAGGACACCGCCGCCTTTAAGGGCGTTTGGGTATTCTGTGAGCAGCGCGGGGGCAAGCTCATGAATACCGACTTTGAGCTGATTTCCGAGGGCCGCAAGCTGGCCGACGAGTTGGGCGTGGAGCTGTGCGGCGTGCTGCTGGGCGACAACGTGGAGGGCATTGCCAAGGAGCTGGGCGGCTACGGCGCCGACAAGGTCTATGTGTGCGATCACCCCCTGCTCAAGGTCTACACCACCGACGCCTACACCAAGGTCATCTGCGACCTGGTGGAGGAGAAGAAGCCTGAGATCGTGCTCTACGGCGCCACCAACATCGGTCGCGATCTGGCTCCCCGCTGCGCCGCCCGTCTGCACACCGGCCTGACCGCCGACTGTACCCACCTGGATGTGGATGTGGAGAAGTACAAGGCCTTCCTGAAGACCACCTCCACCATCGACGTGGACAACACCAAGTTCGAGATCAACCAGAACCTGAAGATGACCCGTCCCGCCTTCGGCGGCCATCTGATGGCCACCATTATCTGCCCCCGCTTCCGTCCCCAGATGTCCACCGTGCGCCCTGGCGTGATGCAGAAGGCCCCCTTCAATCAGGCCAAGGCCGACGCCTGCGTCATTGAGAAGCCCGTGGTAAACCTGTCTCAGGACGATATCAAGGTGGAGGTGCTGGAAGTCAAGAAGGCCGCCAAGAAGCTGGTGGATCTCATCGGCGCCGACGTGGTGGTCTCCGTGGGCCGCGGCATCAGCAAGGACGTTGAGGGCGGCATCAAGCTGGCCGAGGAGCTGGCTGAGGTGCTGGGCGGCGTCGTGGGCGGCAGCCGTGCCGTCATCGACGCGGGCTGGCTGTCCTCCGATCACCAGGTGGGCCAGACCGGCAAGACCGTGCATCCCCGCATTTATGTGGCCCTGGGCATCTCCGGCGCCATTCAGCACAAGGCCGGCATGCAGGACTCCGAGTGCATCATCGCGGTGAACAAGAACGAGCACGCCCCCATGTTTGAGATTGCCTCCTACGGCATCGTGGGCGACCTGTTCAAGGTGACCCCCATGCTTATCGAGTCCATCAAGGCTCTCAAGGCCAGCAAGTAAGCAAATCCGATATAAAAAAGGAACCGGCTAAAAAGCCGGTTCCTTTTTTATGTATCCCCATGGACAAGCACATCCTCCAGCAGCGCAGACCCGATAAGACCGGCGCCCAGGACCAGCAGAGCCATATCCTGGGTATGCCGGGCGTAGGCGCAAAGCAGCACTGTGTCGTACCGGTAGCCCCCTGCCCAGACCTGCATCAGCAGGGCACAGGCCAGCATGACGCAGGTGAGCAGGATCCCCCGGGTAAGCACGTAGCGGGAGAGAGGCTGCATGTGGGAGAGAGAACGGAGAAATTCCAAACCGATCACCTCCTCTTCATCCTACCCCAAAAGCAGGGAGCCTTCAAGTACAAAAATATTCCAGTACCGGCCAAAAATCGTTCGACCCAATCCGTCTGTATCCGACAAAATTTTTTGATTTGGTTTACGCAATCAGGCCGAAGGAGACATAAGGTGGCAGCTGGAGTCGAAAAAGCGCGAAAGTTTATGATATACAGATGCTGGAAAATACAATATAATGTGATGGAGGAACTAAATAGGAGGAGGAATACACAACATGAAGGAACTGTTTGTGGACACACGCCAGGGCGAAGGAGAGGATGGATGCCGGTACAGCTTTGACTATTACATCCTGATTGATCAGATGCAGGTGGCAAGCGGTTTTGCCTGTGAGAGCTATGGGGTGAAGGTGGCGGCCAGCGGCGGCGGGGATGAGGCTCACATCCCCAACATCACCACCAGTATCTCCCGGATTGACGATTTGGCCCAGCTGCTCATGCGCAATCTGGTTACCCCCACTACTCTGGAGGAGGTGGTGCAGGACTGGCTGTGATGCCAATTCCCGCCTGGATTTTCCCGCCCCTTGATTGACACCAACGGGAGAATGGGCTATGATAAGCCTGTTCAATCAGTTTCCCATCTGTTTTTGGGGAGAGGAATTTGGGCCTTGAGCGGACAAGCCTCAAGGCCTTCCCCTTTGCCCGGACGGCGGCAGGCGGGGGTATGATTCAGGAGGGACAGCGGGTGAAGGAGAGAGACCTTTGCGTCCAGATTGGGCTTTGTGCTCATTTCCGCAGGGTGTGCCATCGGGCTGGGCAATGTGTGGCGCTTTCCCTATATTGTGGGTCAGTACGGCGGCGCCGCCTTTGTACTGCTCTACCTGGTGTTTCTCGTGCTTATGGGCCTGCCCATTATGGCCATGGAGTTCTCTGTAGGCCGTGCCAGCCGGCGCAGCGTGGCGGTCTCCTTCCACGTGCTGGAGCCAAAGGGCAGCAAATGGCACTGGTACAGCTGGTTCGGCATGGCGGGCAACTATATGCTGATGATGTTCTACACCAATCTGTTGTACGCTCCTGACGGCAGCTTCCGACTGGGGGAGGCCATTTTTGCCGCCATG
>CALWWS010000211.1 GCA_944385305.1 uncultured Oscillospiraceae bacterium
GAGCGCACACGCGCTCCCGCTTTTTTCTCGTCGCGGATCAGATCAGCTGTGGATAATAAGCTGGGCAAAGGGGTAGGCAAAGAGCATCAGCACCACGAAGGAGAGGAAGATGAAGAGCAGGTTGATCTTAACGGTGTTCTTCATGGTAAGGTGCTCGGGACCGAAGAACAGGGGCGAGGGCACGGCGGCCGAGGGGGTGAGGGAGGCCATGGAGGCCGCCAGGCCGATGAGGATGGTGACGGCGCCCATGTTCAGGGAGCCGGCGTCCAGCAGCACCACGCCCAGGTTGAAGAAGAGGACCATGGTGACGGTGTTGGAGAGGAAGTTGGTCATGATGATGGAGCCGATAACCAGCACCACGATAATGGCGATGGGGGAGAGATCGGCGATGAGGGGGCGCAGGAGGTTGCCCAGCCAGATGTTAATGCCGGTGGCCTCGGAGGAGATGGGGGTGGCCATCACGCAGACGATGCCGGAAAAGAGCACGACGGGCAGGGGCACGGCCTTCATGGCCCTGGGCATATCCAGGATGGGGGTGCCCTTCACCGGAATGAGGCACAGGACGATGAGGGCGAAGATGGCGGGCACCACCACGCCGATGCCGGTGAGGTAACCGCAAACGACGGGAAACAGGCCCTTGAGCACCTCGGGCAGGAGGATGGCCAGCACTACCAGCACGAAGGCCACGGCGGACACCTTGCCGCGCAGATCCAGGGGAGGATCGTTGCGCTTCATCTCCTCCACATCAAAGTTCCTGAAGGCGGACATGTCGGGATGCCAAATTACGGTACAGAGCATGATCACCGCAAACATGATGGCGGCGAAGGGGAAGCCCACCGCCAGCCACTGGCCGTAAGTAATGGTGATGCCCAGCTGGGCCTCGGCCAGACCCATGAGGATATTGGGCAGGGCGTGGGCAATGGGGGAGGCGATGGACAAAATGACATTGCCCCACAGGGTGCCCATGAAAATGCAGGTGTAGAAGGGGTCGCCCTTCTTCACGCCCAGCTTCTCGCACAGCACGGAGGCCAGGCCCACATAGATAACGGCCAGGGACAGGTTCTCCATAAACATGCCGATGATGATGTTGGAGGCGAAGAACATGGCCAGGAAGGCATAGGGGCGGTTCTGCACAAATTTGCGGGTGATAAACCAGGTGGCGATTTTATTGATGACCCCGGTCTCCTTCAGGCACTGGTTGAGTACCATGAAGATAATCATGGTAATGACGGCGAAGTGGCCCACCGAACCGGCCCACACCTCGTTGGGGGTCATGACTCCGGTGCAGATCAGCATGGCCAGGAAGAGGATAGAGGTCCAGTGGGTGTTCACCGTGAGCCAGAGATACATGGTGGGCACCGGTACCGCGATGACCCATATCCCCTGCTGGGTGAGCGCATTGCCCGGCTGAAGGGCAAACGCCAGTACAAGCCCGATGATCAGGGCAATCAGGCAGTGCACATACATCATTTTGGTCTTTGCTGCCATAGGGTTTGATCACTCTCTCTCTTTTTATTTGCGCAACGGCGGCCTTATCCGCCGAAGTGCTCCCTGTTGTAGCGGCCAGTCTCGCCGCTGGACCTTGGGGAAGGAGTATGCCCAATCTCCCGGCGGCCGCGGGAATGGGTGCAGCGGATGCGGGCCGTACGGCGGCCCGCCCCCAGGCCCTCCGGGCAGATTTTCCCGCGCCCGCACGGTCAGCCAGGCCATTTCCCAGCATAATGATTTGGCATACTTGTCATAGCGTCTCAGTATATATGCGAAAGATCCCCAAAATCTTTTGTATAAATACGCCAATTGGAGCCGGGTTCTTATTGTATATAATGCCTAGGAGTCACGCGAGTTCTAATCATAAACTGTATAACTACTATACTGTCAAGCGGCTTTTTCAAATTTTGTGCCCGGAGGTGTAAGGCTACGCCACACCCCCGGTTCCGGAGGACATGGATCCGCATTCCGCGCACCACCGCGTACCCCTTGACGGACAAGGGATACGGAAAACAGGGGGACGGGAGTGCCCCGTCCGGCCGGGTGCCGGCCGCTGTCCATAAAATTTTTCAAAACGCGGAGAGATCCCGAACGCACAGAGCTGCCTTCGGGATCTCAGATTATCGATAAACTCTGCCGGCCGCAGGTTTCGGAGGGAGGGATAGTGTAACGGGAGCCGTCAGGATTCCCTTTCACATGCTAAGAATAAGTGGTGCAAACTTTTTCATACAGTTTGCACCACTTACAGCTGGGCGAAAACTTATTTTCCAAACAGAAAGAGAGCGAAAGCACCGGAGTGCTTCCGCTCTCTTTCCTCTTGGAAATGGGTAAAAAGGGTAGGGAGTTAGCAAAGTTTACAGGAGGCGGTCAGGCCGCCTCAGCCGCCGCAAGCCGGGTCAGCATCACCGCGACCTCGGCGCGGGTGGCGGAGCCCTGGGGATTGAGGGTGCTGGCGGTGTTGCCGGTGATGATGCCGACGCTCACGGCCCAGTCCATGGCGGACAGGGCGTAGTCGGAGATGGCGCCGTAGTCGGCGTACTCCCGGATGGCCATGCCGCCCTGGGCGGTGTCATAGCCCGCCGTCTGGGCGTAGCGGTAGAGCATGACGGCCAGCTGCTCCCGGGTGATGTTGCCGTCGGGGGTAAAGGCGCCGTCATAGCCGGTGACAATCTGCGCCTGCGCGGCCCAGACGACGGCCTGGGTGTACCAGGCGCCGGCGGCCACATCGCGGAAGGGGGAGGCCGCCGAGACGGCGGGCCTGCCCTCCATGTTGTAGAGGATCTGGGCCAGCATCGCCCGGGAGAGGGGGTCGCTCACGCCGAAGCGGCCGCTGCCGTCGCCGCTCATGAGGCCGTTCTCCGTGACATAGGCCACGGCGTCGGCATACCAGGCGGAGGTGTCCACATCGGAGAAGCTGGTCTGGGAGGACGCGGACTGCTGGTGGCCGGGGAAGGCCTCCTCAATGGCGGCATAGGCATAGTCAAAGAAGGCGTCCTGGTCGCTGGTCACCTGGTGCATCTCGTCCCACATCAGGGCGGCGTCCACGTCCTTGCCCTGATTCTCCAGGGCGGTGGCCAGACCGAAGAAGAGGGGGAGGGGGCAGACCAGGTCGGTCGCGCCGCTGCGCATGAACCAGTAGTCGCAAATATCGCTGTGCCCCGCCTCGTCGCTGGCAGCGAAATACAGCGGGTCCACAGAGTGCCCCTGGAGCTCAATCAGGTCCAGGTACTCCTGGGAGATCTCAATGCCCCGCTCCTCCTGGATCCACGCCTGGCCGGCCTGGGACAGAACAGCGGCGTAGTCGCTGGGCTTGCCGAAGGAGGCGGAGGACAGGTTCGCGTAGCTGCTGTCAGCGGCGGACAGAATGCCGTTTTCCCCGAGGTTGGGGGCGGTCATCGTCTTGTCGTACTGCCAGTTGAGCTCGACAGAGGGATCGATCTGGTTGGAGCCGTAGCAGTAGGTCCAGAACTCCTCCCACGTCCCGCCGATGTCCACCACGGTCTCGGTGCCGGGGGCATAGATGGGCTCAATCCAGGTGCGGGTCTCATCCCCGGAGCCGTACCGATCCGCGGCCCGGATGGAGCTCAGGTACTCGTCAATGGCGGCCTTGCTGCCGAGCTGCTCGTTGAGGAAGCGCACGGCGCTCTCCTTCAGGTAGACCATCAGGTAGTCGGCGTAGTTGTCGGCGGTCAGGGCGTCGCCCGCCTTGATCTCCGCCGTCCCGTCGCCGTCGGCATCGACGTCGAACTCGGCCTTCAGGTTCAGACTGGCCAGATAGACGGGGAAGGCGGCCGTCATGGCCACATTGTAGGCATTCGCGCCCTCCACGTCGGACAGGTCGCCCCAGACCTCCCACGCAATGGCCACATCGCCCCAGCCGCGGTCCATGACGGGGCAGCTGGGCGCGGCGCAGAAGATCGCGTCGCTGGCGTCCGCCGCCCCCATCTCCTCCAGATAGGGGTCAAAGAAGGCGTTGTTGGCGGAGGCGCCCAGCATCACGGTGCCGCAGCCGCCGGAGCTGCTGCTGGAGGCAAAAATCAGGTCCTTGTTGCCGGGAATGGTGCTCTCGTTGCTCCCGTTGCGCAGATAGCGGACGGCGGCCTTCAGATCCACCACCGGATAGGGCAGCTTGCCGAAGTTGTAGTAGTCATCGGTATCCGGGGTCCCCGTGGTGCAGTTGGAGCCCCGCATGCCGGGCTCCACAACGACCCAGCCCTCGGCCAGGGCACGGCTGGTCATCACGACGCCCTTGCTGATAAAGGTGCCGGGCTCCGGGGCGGCCGAGCCGCCGTCGCCGCTCCAGGGGATGAAAAACAGAATCGGCGCGTCATCCACCTCGGTCTTGTCGAAGGAAACGCCGTTGTAGCTGACAGGGACATTGATGGTCAGCTTAAAGAAGTCCTCGGAGGGCGCCTTGCTGCCCTCGCGTCCCCACTGATACCCGGTAATGGGATTGGTCACGTAAGTGGCCTGATAGACCTCAAACTCAATCTCCTTGCCGTCGTAGGTCGTGGTATAATTCCCCTGGTACGCCGTATCCGGGTTAAAGGTCAGCGCCTGCTCCTCCTCAGCGGCGTCCCGGGCCAGCAGGGCGTCGGCGAAGGCGAAGAGGCCGTCCAGGTCGCTGGTGAGGCCGTGCTTCTGGTCCCAGACCAGGGCGGCGTCCACGTTCTTGCCCTGGTTCTCCAGGGCGGTGGCCAGGTTGAAGAACACGGGGTGGGGGGTCACCAGGTCCACCGAGCCGGTGCGCATGAACCAGTTCTCGCACACGGTGGCGTCCTCGGCGCCCTCGCCCAGGATGAAGTACAGGGGGTCCACGGAGTTGCGCTGGAGCTCGATGAGGTCCAGATACTCCTGGGAGATCTCGATGCCCCGCTCCTCCTGAATCCACGCCTGGCCGAAGTCGGAGAAGACGGCGGCGTAGTCGCTCTCCTTGCCGAAGGAGAAGCTGGAGGCGTTGGCATACTTGGAGTAGCGGTCGCCCACCAGGGAGTTGACCACGCCGTTGCCCGCCATCATCTCGTCGGTGGCGGTGATGGGCCGCTCATACTGCATGTCCAGCAGGTTGGCGGGGTCGAAGTAGTCCTCGCCCACCACGTAGGCCCAGAACTCCTCCCAGGTGCCGCCGATGTCCACCACCAGGTCGGGGTTGTTCTCGTCGTAGATGGGGTCAATCCAGTCCCGGGAGGCATCGGGGGTGTTGTACATGGAGTTGGCAGCCAGATCCTCGGCCAGATAGGCCTCGATGGCCTCGCGGCCGCCCAGGCCGTTGAGGAACTTCAGGGCGCTCTCCTTCAGGTAGACCATCAGGTAGTCGGCATAGTTGTCGGCGGTGAGCAGGTCGCCCTTCTTGATGGTGTCGCCCACGTCGAACTCGGCCTTGAGGCCCAGCTCGGCCTGGTACTCCACAAAGGCCTGGGTGAGGGCCACGTTGATCTCATTGGCCTCCTCGTTGCCGGTGAGGTCGCCCCAGCGCTCCCAGGCGATGGCGGGGTCGCCCCAGGCCCGGGTCATGACGGGGCAGCTGGGCATGGCCGCGAAGATGTCGTCCCGGCCGGGGGCCGCGCCGATCTCCTCCAGGTAGGGGTCAAAGAAGGAGGAGTTGCCCGAGGCACCCAGCATCACGGTGGCGCTGCCGCCCGAGCTGCTGCCGGCCACGAAGATGCGCTCCTTGTCGCCGGGGATGGTGCTCTCGTTGGTGCCGTAGCGCAGGTAGCGGATGGCCGCCTTCAGGTCGGCCAGGGGCCGGGGCAGCTTGCCGTAGTTCACATAGTCGTCCTCGTCGGGGGTGCCCACGAAGCAGTTGGCGGCCCCCCGCATGCCGGGCTCCACCACCACCCAGCCCTCGGACAGGGCCCGGCCGATGATGGACCCGGTGTTGCCCTTGGAGGCCAGGGCGCCGGGGTCGCCCACGGCCGCGCCGGCGTCGCCGCCCCAGGGGTTGTAGAACAGGATGGGGGCGTCGGCCATGGCGGCCTGGTCAAAGGCCGCGCCGTTGTAGCTCACGGGGACCTTGATGTTCATCTTGAAGTAGTTCTCGGAGGGGGCGTCGGCCCAGGTCAGGCCGGTGATGGGCTTGGTCACATAGGTGACCTGATAGGTCTTGAAGACAATGGTGCCGCCCACATTCTCCTGGTCGGTCACGGTGTACTCGCCCTGGTACGCCTCTTCCGCGTCGAAGATCAGCGCGTCATAGGATCCGGCCGCGGAGGCCAGGGAGGTGATTCCAGTCAGCAGGGATACGAGCATGGAAACGGCAAGAAGTGTGGCCAGAAAACGGTTTTTTCTGCTTTTCAACTTTATCATTCCTCTCGTTTTTGATGGGCGCGGGAGCATGCCGGATCGCCTGTATCGGCTATTCGTAAGGAAGGGGAGGAGCGGGACGGCTCCCCTAAGCGCATTCC
>CALWWS010000212.1 GCA_944385305.1 uncultured Oscillospiraceae bacterium
GCGGCAGCTGGGGGTGCTGCTCCCGGTGGCCTTCCTCCTGTCCCGCATCCACGGCCTGGACGCGGTGTGGTGGGCCTTCCCCATCGCCGAGCTGTTCTCCCTGACCCTCAGCGTACTGTTCCTGCGCCGGGTGTACAAGCGGGAGATTGCCCCCCTGCGCCTGCCCGAGCCGGAGCTGACGGAGACAGAGCTCCGGTGACAAAATGGAATCAAGACGGACAATCCCCCCGCCGGCACAGCCGGCGGGGGGATTGCATATCGGTTGCCCCGGGAGCTCCGCGGCGTTCGCGGGGTCCCTTGACGATGCGCCTGCCGCATCACCCCCGCAGGGGGCGGGAGCACGGAGCGGACTTACAGGTACGGTACATACTGGTACATGAGGAGAAAATGGCACACGCTGCCCAACAGGATAAACACATGGAAGATCTCGTGGCAGCCGAAGCGGGGGTTGTTCCGCCCGGGCCACTTGACGGCGTACAGCACGCCTCCCACCGTGTACAGCAGTCCCCCGGCCAGCAGCCAGGCGAAGCCGGCGGCGGGGAGGGCGTGGTGGATGGGGACGATGGCGAACAGGGCCAGCCACCCCATGAACAGGTAGATGGCGCTGGTCAGCCACCGGGGGATGGACAGCTTGGCGATGGTGAGCACCAGACCCGCCGCCGCCAGGGTCCACACCGCGGACAGCAGGGCGATTCCGCCGCTGTCCCGCAGGGCGGTGAGGCACAAAGGGGTGTAGCTGCCGGCGATGAGCAGATAGATGGAGCAGTGGTCGTATTTCCGCAGGGCGATGCGGCCGGGCACCGAGGTGCGCAGGCAGTGGTACAGGGTGCTGGCGGTGTACAGCCCGAGCATGGACAGGCCATAGATCAGGAACAGGACCAGGAGCGTCGGGTCGTGAAGCCGGGCGGCCCGTACCAGGAGAAACGCCGTTCCCACGGCGGCCAGGGCGGCTCCGATCCCGTGGGTAATGGCCGACCAGGGGCGCAGGCCGTCATAGGGGTCCCGGACCTCCCGGGCGCGGCGGCGGGGTTTGGCGGAAAAGACGGGGGCGGCGGTGGTCAAGGTGTCGGCACGCATAGGGCAGGTCTCCTTTCCGGGCAGTGCTTGTCTGATGACAGCTTCAGTATATGCGCTTTCCCGGAAAATATCAATTCGCAATATCGCCAAATATAATAATTAAAATTATATTACAGGATGTAAAAAACAACGCCGGACCCGGCGTTGTTTTTTTCATTCTCAGCCCTCGGAGATCGCGCTCATGGGGCAAGTGCCGGCGCAGGCGCCGCAGTCGATGCAGGCGGCAGCGTCGATGACATAGTGGGCGTCGCCCTGAGAGATCGCGCCGACGGGGCAGGAATCCGCGCAGGCGCCGCAGCTGATGCAGGCGTCGCTGATAACGTGAGCCATGGGTAAGTACACCTCCCTTAAAATGTACCTCCATTCTACCACAACTTTTCAAAAAAGCAAGTCCCAATTCTGCCCGGGATTTTGCCCCTGGGGCTGGAAGCTCCTGGCGAAAACTGCTGAGCGGGGCGGCGCACAAAATCGGGACAGGGCGGGCTAAAGGGGCGGAAAGCTGGGCATGATGGGAAGAGACTTTGATCCGAGGTGAGCGTTCATGTCAGACAGCCGATTTACCGCCACCGCGCTGGGCGCCATCCGTCAGGCCCGGGAGAGCGCAGCCGGGCTGGGGCACGCCTATGTGGGAAGCGAGCACCTGCTTCTGGGGCTGGCCAGCCAGGAGTTCAGCCCGGCGGCCGCCGCCCTGCGCCGGGCCGGAGCGGACAGCCAGACCCTGCGCGCCGCCATTGCCCAGCGGGTGGGAACGGGGGTGCCTGCCCGCGCCCCCCACCAGGGGCTGACCCCCAACTGCTGCCTGGCGATCCAGGGGGCGGCGGCGGAGAGCCGGCGGCTGGGGCAGCGGGCGGTGAACTCTGAGCACCTGCTGCTGGGGCTGCTGGGGGAGCGGGACAGCGAGGCCTGCCGCCTGCTGGCCGACTGCGGGGTGGATGGGGAGGCCCTGTACCACCGGGTGCGGGCCGCTCTGGGGGGGGAGGAGCCGGCCCCCCGCCCCCGGGTCCGGGAGCCGGAGCCCCGGTACGCCGGGGACACCCGACAGCTGGATCAGTGCGCCAGGGACCTGACCCGGATGGCGCTGGAGGGGCGGCTGGACCCCATGATCGGCCGGCGGGAGGAGCTGGACCGGGTGATCCAGATCCTGTCCCGGCGCACCAAGAACAACCCCGCTCTCATCGGGGAGCCAGGCGTGGGTAAGACGGCGGTGGTGGAGGGGCTGGCCCTGGCCATTGCCAACGGCCGGGTGCCCGCCCACCTGCTGGGCAGGCGGGTGTGCGCCCTGGACCTGTGCGCCATGGTGGCGGGCACCAAGTACCGGGGAGAGTTCGAGGACAAGCTGCGCCACATCCTCCAGGAGGTGCGCCGGGCGGGCAACGTGATCCTGTTCATCGACGAACTGCACACCATTGTGGGGGCGGGCTCGGCGGAGGGGGCCATTGACGCGGCCAACATCCTCAAGCCCGCCCTGTCCCGGGGAGAGCTGCAGGTGGTGGGGGCCACCACCATTGACGAGTACCGGAGGTATATCGAGAAGGACGCCGCCCTGGAGCGGCGGTTCCAGCCCATCACCGTCCGGGAGCCCACCCGGGAGCAGACGCTGGACATCCTCCGGGGCCTGCGGGGCCGGTATGAGGCACACCACCGGCTGACCATCTCCGACCGGGCCCTGGAGGCGGCGGTGGACCTGTCGGTGCGCGATCTGCCCCAGCGCTTTCTCCCGGATAAGGCCATCGATCTGGTGGACGAGGCGGCGGCCCAGGCCAGGCTGTCCGGCCGGACCCCGCCTCCGGAGCTCCGGCGGCTGGAGGAGCGGGTGGCGCAGACCGGGCGGCAGCTGGCCGAGGCGGTGCGCAGGCAGAATTTCGAGCAGGCGGCCATGCTGCGCAATGTGGAGCGGGATTTCCGCCAGGAGCTGGACCGGGACCGGCGGGCCTGGGAGGCCGGCCTGGGCCGGCCCGCCGTGGAGCCGGCCCACATTCCGGCGGTGCTGTCCCAGTGGACGGGGGTGCCCGTTGGGGATCCGGGTGAGGCGGACCGAAAGGCCCTGGCTGCGCTGGAGGGGGAACTGCGCCGGGAGCTGCTGGGCCAGGACCGGGCGGTGGAGACGGTGGCCAGGGCCATCCGCCGGGGGCGGCTGGGCCTGAAGGACCCCCGGCGGCCGGTGGGATGCTTTTTGCTGCTGGGCCCCAGCGGGGTGGGAAAGACCCAGCTGTGCCGCACCCTGGCCAGAGTCCTCTTCGGCCGGGAGGAGGCCCTGCTGCGCTTTGACATGTCCGAGTATCAGGAGGCCCACGCGGTCTCCCGGCTCATTGGCTCGCCTCCGGGCTATGTGGGCCATGAGGAGGGGGGACAGCTCACCGAGCGGGTGCGGCGGATGCCCTGGTCGGTGGTGCTGCTGGATGAGCTGGAGAAGGCCCACCGGGACATCTGGTCCATCCTCCTCCAGGTGATGGAGGAGGGGGTGCTCACCGACGCCCAGGGCAGACGGACCGATTTCCGCAACACTGTGCTGGTGATGACCTCCAATCTGGGGGCGGCCCACTTCCGGGCCGGTAAGCGTCTTGGCTTCACAGACGGCGGGACCAAGGAGCAGGAGCAGATCGAGGCGGCGGTGCTGGCCGAGGCCCGGACGGCCTTTGCGCCGGAGTTCCTCAACCGGCTGGACGCCCTGCTGGTCTTCCACCCGCTGGAGGCGGACGCCCTGCGGGCCATTACCCGGCAGCTGCTGGAGGAGACCCGCGGCCGGCTGGAGAAGCTGGGGGTGGCCCTGGAGGTGGAGGAGGAGGCGGTGGCCCTGCTGGCCGCGCAGGGGAGCGGCCGGGAGTACGGGGCCAGACCCCTGCGCCGGGCCATCGCCGCCCAGGTGGAGGATCCGGCGGCCGACCTGCTGCTGTCCGGGGCGGTGAAGCGGGGGGACACCCTGCGGGCGGCTGCCCGGGAGGGAAAGGTCAGAGTGGAGTTAGGAATTAGAAGTTGAGAGAGTGAAGAGTGAAGAGTGAAGAGTGAAGAGTGGAGAGTGGAGATCCCGACGATCTCTCCACTCTTCACTCTTTTGATCAGCAAACCGACGGAGGCTGGCCCGCCGTGAAAAGGGCGCGGAAGGATCCCGCCTGTGCCCCGCCCCTGACAAAGAAACGGGGCGCGGCTTTGCCGCGCCCCAGGGCTCTGATTGAGCAATAGAGAAGCCGCTCAGATGCGCACGACCTCTTCCACCGGCAGGGAGCACTGGATGGTCTGGGCCTCTGAGCGCAGGCCGTGCTCGGTGTTGATGGCCTCCATGATGGGCCCCCGCAGATCGGTGGGCACCAGGATGGCCAGGACCTCCCGCTCCTCCTGGAGCTGGGTGTTATAGGCCTGCTCCAGGTCCTCCAGTCCGGCCAGCCGGGCCTTGACCACGGTGCCCCCCCGGGCCCCGTGAGCCCTGGCGGTGGCCATGATGTCGTCGGTGCTGCCCCGGCTGCAGGTGATCAGAATCAGGCTGTTTTCCGTGCGTTCCACATCCACGTCCTCCTTTTCGCTGGCTTTGATGCTGTCCGCCAGATAGGCGGCCAGATTGGCCGCCAGGCTGCTCACCCCTGACATGGGCAGGGAGAAGACCAGCCCGCTGCCCTTGACCGACCGGCGCAGGTCGCTGTCCAGGGCCCGGAGCAGCCGCCGGGCGGCGCTGGCGGCGGCGCAGCTGAGGACCAGGTCCTTCTCGCTGGAGCCCAGCCCCAGAATGTCCATGATCTCTGAGGTGGCGGTGCCCCGGCCGGCACACTGGAGATGAAGGGTGACATAATTTTTCCGATACAGCTTTTCCAGGGCGGCTCCCTGGCCCCGCTCCACAATGGAGACGATCAGCTTCATGACTTCCAATTCCCTCGCCTCCCTCTAGTCGAAGTAGAGGACGGTGTCCTCTACCCGGTCCATGTGATAGCGCAGCCGGCGGCGGGCCAGATCGTGGCGAACCACCGAGGACAGGCCCATGATCTGGATGGTCACCAGGGGGGTCATGGCCACCATGGCCACGATGCCGAAGGCGTCGGTCATCATGTTGCCCCCCACCGCCTGACAGGCCCCCTGGGCAAAGGGGAGCAGGAAGGTGGCGGTCATGGGCCCGCTGGCCACGCCGCCCGAGTCAAAGGCGATGCCGGTGAAGATGCTGGGCACGAAGAAGGACAGGCCCAGGGCGACGGCATAGCCGGGGACCAGCAGCCAGAAGATGTTCAGCCCGGTGAGCACCCGCACCATGGCCAGGCCCACCGAGACGCATACGCCGATGGACAGGGCGATCCCCATGGCCTTGTGGGAGATGGCGCCGTTGGACACCTCCTCCACCTGCCGGGTGAGGACGGCCACGGCGGGCTCCGCCTTGACGAT
>CALWWS010000213.1 GCA_944385305.1 uncultured Oscillospiraceae bacterium
GCCTATGGTGCTCCGCCGGGGCACCGCGGACCATCCCGACCTGGAGTCCCTGTCCGCCGCCCTGGACGAGCTGTATGGCGGCTCGCTGGAGCCGGTGGTGCGCAAGAAGGGGGAGACCCAGTGCGTGGGCTTTGTGGGCAGCTTTCTGGACGACGCCTATACCCTGGAGGGGGAGCGCATTCTGGAGCGCGCCGCCCGGCTGCTGGGGGATCTGGTGCTCCACCCTGCCACCGAGGGGGGGCGCTTCCGAAGCGCCTATGTGGAGGGGGAGCGCACCAACCTCATCAACCGCATCCGCGCCCAGATCAACGACAAGCGGCAGTATGCCCTTCTGCGCCTGACCGAGGAGATGTGCCTGCGGGAGCCCTTCGGGGTGGACAAGCTGGGGTGTGAGGCCGCCGCCCGGGACATCACCGGGGAGAGCCTGTGGCAGGCCTACCAGAATATGCTGCGCACCGCCCCGGTGGAGCTGTACTACTGCGGCTCCGCCCGGCCGGAGCGGGTGAAGGCCGCACTGTCCAGCGCCCTGAACGCCCTGCCTGATACGGGCCTGCGCACCCCGCCCAAGAAGCCCGGGGCCCGGCGTGCCCCCGAGCAGCCCCGGCTGGTGGAGGAGAAGCTGGATGTCACCCAGGGCAAGCTGGCCCTGGGCCTGCGCACCGGCGGAATCAACGTATGGAGCAAGCAGTTTCCCGCCCTGCTCATGTGCAACGCCGTCTTCGGGGGGAGCACCACCTCCAAGCTGTTTTTGAACGTGCGGGAGAAACTCTCTCTGTGCTACTACGCCAGCTCCCAGGTGGAGAAGCTCAAGGGTGTGATGCTGGTCTCCTCCGGGGTGGAGTTTGGCAAGGTGGACCAGGCCAGAGAGGAGATCCTCACCCAGCTGGAAAACTGCCGGCAGGGCAAAATCGAGCCCTGGGAGCTGGAGGCCGCCCGCAGCTGCGTCACCAGCGCCTACCGCAGCGTGCTGGACTCCCAGTCCCAGCTGGAGGACTACTGGCTGGGGCAGGCGGTGGCCGGGGTGGAGGAGACCCCGGAGCAGCTGGCCCGGCGGGTGGAGCAGGTCACCGGGGAGCAGGTGGCGGCGGCGGCGGAGAAGCTGCGGCTGGACACCGTGTATTTCCTCAAGGGAAAGGAGGCGTAAGGGCATGGTGAGCAGACAGTACCCCCGGGTGGGGGAGACCCTCTTTCACGCGGAGCTGGAGGACGGGCTGCACATCTATGTGGATCGCCGCCCGGAGTTTCAGAAGAGCTACGCCTTTTTTGCCACCAACTACGGCGGCATCGATATGAAGTTCTGCCTGGACGGGCAGTGGCAGGACACCCCGGCGGGGGTGGCCCACTTCCTGGAGCACAAGATGTTCGACACCGAGCAGGGCAACGCCCTGCAGGATCTGGCGGCCAACGGCGCCTCCCCCAACGCCTTTACCAGCTCAGCCATGACGGGCTACTACTTCGAGAGCACGGAGAAGTTTGAGGAGAACCTGCGCATTCTCCTCTCCTTTGTCTCCATTCCCTATTTTACCAGGGAGAGCGTGGACAAGGAGCAGGGGATCATCGGCCAGGAGATCCGCATGGTGGAGGACGACCCGGATAACCAGGTCTTTTACGCCCTGATGGAGTGCCTCTACCGCCACCACCCTCTCCAGGTGTCCATCGCGGGCACCCAGCAGTCCATCGCCGGAATTACGGCGGACACCCTCTATGCCTGCCACAAGGCCTTCTACACCCCCTCCAACATGGTGCTGGCGGTGGCGGGGGATGTGGACCCGGAGCGGGTGTGCCAGATTGCCCGGGAGATTCTGCCCCCCAAGCGGGGCGGGGAGATCCCCCGGGACTACGGCCCGGCGGAGCCCGAGGGTGCGGCCAGCCCGGGCAAGGAGCTGCGCATGGAGGTGTCCACCCCCATTTTCCAGCTGGGCTTCAAGGGAGACCCCGCCCCGGCGGGAGAGGAGCGGCTGCTGCGGCAGCTGACGGGGGAGCTGGCCTGCGAGGCGCTGCTGGGCACCTCCAGCCCCCTGTACGCCAGGCTGTACAACCAGGGCCTCATCAACAAGAACTTCGGCTGCGGCTGCGAGTTCTACCCCGGATGCGCCTTCCTGTGCGCCTTTGGAGAGAGCCGGGACCCGGAGAAGGTGCGCCAGGCGGCGCTGGAGGAGGGGGCGCGCATCGCCCGGGAGGGCGTGGACCCCGCCCTGTTCCTCCGGCTGAAGAAGGCGGCCTACGGCGGCAGGGTGCGGGCCCTCAACTCCATGGAGAACACCTGCATCGAGCTGGTTCAGGGCCACTTCGGCGGCTACGACTACTTCCGCTTCCCCGATGTGTTTGACCGCATTGGGGAGAAGGATGTGCAGCGGCTTATTTCCTCCTGGATTACCCCGGAGCGCTGCGCCCTGGCCGTGGTGCGCCCCAAGGAGGAGGCGTGATGGGAACGGTGTGCTTTCCCGGCCTGGGGCTGGAGCTGCACCTGAACCGGGTGGCCTTTCATCTGGGCAGCTGGCCGGTATACTGGTACGGCATTATCATTGCCGCCGGATTTATCCTGGCGGTGCTCTTCTGCAGCCGGCAGGCCAAGGAGTTTGGCATCCGCCAGGATGACATCATTGACCTGCTCTTCTTCGCCGTGCCCCTTGGTATTATAGGGGCGCGGCTGTACTACATCGTCTTTTACTCCTCCCTCTTCCGCAACGAGGACGGCTCCTTGAGCCTGGCCAAGATGGTGCGCATCTGGGACGGGGGCCTTGCCATCTACGGCGGGGTGATCGCCGCGGTGCTCACCCTGCTGGTGTTCTGTAAGGTGCGCAAAATCAAGTTCCTGGCTTTTGCGGATCTGGGGGTGTACGGCCTGCTCATCGGTCAGATGGTGGGCCGGTGGGGCAACTTCATGAACATCGAGGCCTACGGCGGCCCCACCACCCTGCCCTGGCGGATGGGGATCTACGAGTATGTGGACGGGGTGACCCGGTATGTGGAGGTGCACCCCACCTTCCTCTACGAGTCCCTGTGGAACCTGGTGGGCCTGCTGCTGCTGTGGCTTGTGGTGCGGCGGCTGCGCCGGTTTGACGGGCAGATCTTTTTGAGCTACTTTGCCTGGTACGGCATCGGCCGGGGAATGATTGAGGGGCTGCGTACCGATAGCCTGTACTTTTTCGACCTGCCCAGCCGGGTCTCCCCCGTGTTCGGCTTTGCCACGGCGGTCATCGTCATTGTACTGCTGGCGGTGGGCCTGGTGCGCACCC
>CALWWS010000214.1 GCA_944385305.1 uncultured Oscillospiraceae bacterium
GCTGCTGGCCCTGCTGCCCCTGCTGCGGCGGCTTGTCAGCGCCCGGGCCTGCGCCACATTGTGGCTGCTGCCCATCTTTCTCTTCCTCTACCCCCAGATGACCCTGGCCAACCGCCGGGCGCCCCTGGTGGTGATCCCCCTGCCCGGGGGGTGGCTGCCCCGGCTGCTGGCGGTGTGGCTGGCGGGGTCTGTGCTGCTGGCTGCCCTGGGCATCGGGCGGCACCTGCTTGTCCGCCGCCGCCTGCTCTCCGGGGCCGCCCCGGTGACCGACCCCGCCGTGCTGGCGGTGTGGGAGGAAGAGCTGTCCGCCGCCCAGTACAAAAAGCCGGTGCGCCTGCTCGCCTCCCCCAGCTGTCCCGCCCCTTTGTCCATGGGGATGAGCAGGCGCACCCGCCTCACCCTCCTGCCTCCCCGCCCCTTCCCGCCGGAGGAGCTGCGCCTCATCTTCCGCCACGAGATCCGCCACCTCCAGCGCTGCGACGTGGACACCAAGGTCTTTCTGGCCTTCTGCGGCTGGGTGTGCTGGTTCAACCCCCTGGTGTGGATCGCCCTGCGCCGGGCGGCGGCAGATCTGGAGCTGTCCTGCGACGAGATTGTGGTGGACGGCTGCGGGACGGAGGAGCGGCGGCGGTACGCCGGGCTGCTGTTGGACACGGCGGGGGCCGGCCAGGGGGGCTTCACCTCCTGCCTGTCCGCCGGGGCCTCCGCCCTGCGCTACCGGCTGCGCCACATCGTCGCCCCCCGCTCCCTCCGGCGTGGCACCATCCTGCTGGCGGCGGCCATGTTCTGCTGCACCCTGTGCTTCGGCCTGACGGCCTTTTCCCCCCAGACGGGCACCCTGGCCCAGCTGGTGCTGGGGGAGGATGGGGACAGGCTGGGCGTGGAGAGCGTGTCCCTGTGGCGGGACGGCAGCCCCACCTTTCTGGACAGCTGGGAGGCGGAGGCCCTGCTGGATACCCTCTCCCCCCTCCCCCTGGCCCGGCTGGACGGGGAGAGCCGCTACTACGGCGAAGGCGGAGCGGAGCTCTCCGTGGGCCTGGACGACCCGTCCGGCGGGTTCACCCTGCTCTCCCTGTCGGACAATTTGCTGGAGGTGTGGCGGGCGGGGGAGAGCCAGTCCCAGACCTACGCCGTCACCGGCCCCGTCCCCTGGGAGCAGCTGCTCTCATGCCTGGACTTTGACACCCTCCCCCCGGAGGAGCCATAACCCCATTCCCCGAAAAAAAGCGCCCGCCCGGGTTCCATAACCGGGCGGGCGCTTATACTTTCTGAAATTTATCCCTGATAAAATACAAAATGCAATCACTTTTTCTCCCGCTGGAGCCGTGCCAGCTTCACGCAGGCGGCCACCAGGCCGAAGAGGAACCAGTAGGTGAACATATTGCGGGGGTAGAACCAGGTGTACTCCGCCAGGCTCACCACCGAGATGCCGCAGAAGCCGCCCACGGCGGCGGCGAGCATAAACTTCACCCGCCGGTCGGGCTGGGAGAAGAGGGCGCGCATGGCCTGCTTGAACTGCCACAGCAGCAGACCCAGGAAGGCCAGGATGCCCCAGATCCCCGTCTCCCCCCACATCTGGAGGTAGTTGTTGTGGGTGTGGATGGGGTAGCTGCCGTCGAAGATGGTGGGATAGGTCTGAAAGACCTTGGCCATCACGTCGTTGCCCAGGCCCACCCCCCGCAGCCAGTAGTCCTTCATCAGGTTTTTCGTGGTGTCGTAGATGGCGAAGCGGTACTGGGTGGAGGAATCCTCCGTGTTGCCGATGGTGAGGATGCGGTTGTAGATGCTCTCAGGCAGGAAGGGGACGGCCAGCAGGCCCAGCACCACCAGCACAGGCACCAGCCGCCAGTTCACCAGGGCCAGGAAAACGATCACCGCCAGGGCCAGGCCGATCCAGCTGGCCCGGCCGTAGGTGAAGCCGATGGCGGCCACGCCCAGGCACAGGGAAATAAAGGAGAGGATCTTCCCCCGCCAGCGGGAGTTGAGGAAGAGGGCCAGGTCCAGGGGGAGGAGCATGGCCAGCTGCTCGGCGAAGTTGTTGGGGTTGTCGAAGAAGGAGTAGACCCGCCCGGGCATGTCGGCGTTCAGGTTCATATCCTGCTGGGAGGGCACCACCTCCACCCCGATATAGCCCTGGTAGCAGCCGTACAGGGCGGCGATGGACAATCCCACCACCGCCAGGGCCACCATCACGTGCACCTGCTCATAGCGGCGCACGGCGCTCACCGTCACCAGCACCAGCAGGAAGGAGGTGAGGTGGAAGAGGAAGAAGCGCAGGGACAGGTGGGTGGACAAAGAGCCCACCAGGGCGCAGCAGATGAAGGCCATGTAGATGGTCATATAGGGCCCCAGCCTGTCCAGCTCCAGGCGGTTTTTGGGCCGGGCGGCGCTGCCGATGACGAAGAGGACCAGCAGCCCCACCGCCCCGGCAAAGCCGTAGACGTTGTCCCACATGCTGTGGGGGGTGGAGAGCATCACCAGCAGGAAAAGGCCGATGAACACCGGCGTGGCTCCCCCCAGGGCGGAGAGGAGGCGGCAGATCAGGCTGCCCTCCCACCACCGCTGCCCTATGCGGTA